>NZ_MVQM01000035.1:0-25332 GCF_002067195.1 Pelotomaculum sp. PtaB.Bin117
TATACCATGTGGTTATTTGGCTATCAATGTACAGTTTCTGCGGAGAGACTGTTCAATTAAAACGGTCTAAGTGTTCAACTTCGGCGGTTTAGGTGTTTTTTCTCAGCGTAATATGCATTAAAACTAAAATTTTAAATAGGATGGTTTTTAGACTGCCTATAAGGAATTGAAACAAATATCCTAAATAAAACTTAATAATACAAGGAGGAAGTTTTTAGACTGCCTATAAGGAATTGAAACTCCCGGAAGACACGGTTAAGAAGAAGCGTAAAACAGTTTTTAGACTGCCTATAAGGAATTGAAACTCAATATCACCATCAATGCGGCAAACATGACCGAAGAGTTTTTAGACTGCCTATAAGGAATTGAAACAACCATTACGCGGCCGGGAGTACATTGAAGCTAAAAACGTTTTTAGACTGCCTATAAGGAATTGAAACGAAAGCATCGGGATTACTGCTAAAGAACTACAAACAGGTTTTTAGACTGCCTATAAGGAATTGAAACCTGCATTAGAATTGTGTGCAATTACTGCATTATTACCGTTTTTAGACTGCCTATAAGGAATTGAAACATGACGGTTATAGAGAAATGATAAATAAAATTATCCATAGTTTTTAGACTGCCTATAAGGAATTGAAACTCGGTAAACTCTAACATTTAAAATCCTCCTTTGTTTTAGTTTTTAGACTGCCTATAAGGAATTGAAACAATGTTAAAAACAGAACAAAACACTAAAGAAATAGAGTTTTTAGACTGCCTATAAGGAATTGAAACCACCATAAAAGCAACCATTGAGCAAGCAAGAGAGCATGTTTTTAGACTGCCTATAAGGAATTGAAACCCTTTTCGGTTTGCGCTTGCGTCACAGTAGCAAAACGTTTTTAGACTGCCTATAAGGAATTGAAACACCATCGGTAGTAATATCATGACTGTAAATGGCGAACGTTTTTAGACTGCCTATAAGGAATTGAAACCCGTCAGCCACCGCCAAGCCCCGGTATGTCACTTTGCGTTTTTAGACTGCCTATAAGGAATTGAAACGTCCTAATTTTATAGGACTATCGTCCCATACGCATGAGTTTTTAGACTGCCTATAAGGAATTGAAACATAATATGCACAGAAAGTAAAAAATGATGACTGCACAAGTTTTTAGACTGCCTATAAGGAATTGAAACCTGGGGTTGGCAATGTCAGCAATTGCTTAAGCTCCATCGTTTTTAGACTGCCTATAAGGAATTGAAACACGTTTTCCGGCATCTTGTTTATGAAACCGGGAAGGTTTTTAGACTGCCTATAAGGAATTGAAACTTGTCACTCTCCAGCAGCCCCCGGATTTCCAGTTTTCGGTTTTTAGACTGCCTATAAGGAATTGAAACCCCCCTGGTCTGGCCAGCCTTATGAGGCTGATGTAGGTTTTTAGACTGCCTATAAGGAATTGAAACCATTTACTTGCGGAAAGAGTGCGCTGGTTTGGCGCGTTTTTAGACTGCCTATAAGGAATTGAAACAATTAACACTTATAACGGTATCGTCAGCCGGAGTGCCATGTTTTTAGACTGCCTATAAGGAATTGAAACCCTCATCAACAATACCAACTATTTTCACTGATTACGCGTTTTTAGACTGCCTATAAGGAATTGAAACCGCCGTGAAAAGGGCGAAGCTTCGAGTGCAGAACTATGGTTTTTAGACTGCCTATAAGGAATTGAAACTCTATATTATCCTGTTGTCTGTCCGCCTGGAGCACATGTTTTTAGACTGCCTATAAGGAATTGAAACATGGCCCAGGATTCTCGCGGCGTACCGTCGTATTACGGTTTTTAGACTGCCTATAAGGAATTGAAACTCTCATTCCCAAAACCTCTCTCACGGTCGGTAAAGGTTTTTAGACTGCCTATAAGGAATTGAAACTTTCTAGTCCGGGCCATAATCATAATTGCATCGCTGTGTTTTTAGACTGCCTATAAGGAATTGAAACACTAACTCCCAGGGCGTAGCCGTATTCACGATCACCAAGTTTTTAGACTGCCTATAAGGAATTGAAACTTATATACGTGCGCGCGTGGGCGCGGGAGGAGGTGGAGTTTTTAGACTGCCTATAAGGAATTGAAACGATCGGCCTCGCGTTCAATCTCCTGGGTATGGCGACGTTTTTAGACTGCCTATAAGGAATTGAAACATGTAACCTGGGTACATGGCACGCCCAAACAGATCAAGTTTTTAGACTGCCTATAAGGAATTGAAACACGGGTTGCCATCGTACTCCGACGCATTAAATCTGTGTTTTTAGACTGCCTATAAGGAATTGAAACACGTCGGGCGGGTAGGTGGCAATCTGCGCGTATCCCTCCGTTTTTAGACTGCCTATAAGGAATTGAAACTAACTATAGGTGATATTTCCACCTATATTCTTACTTTTAGACTGCCTATAAGGAATTGAAACCTGCACGGAATCAAACTGGTCGTATTATAATAAGACTGCCGGAGCATTTTCAGCGCGCCAGGCAGTCTTTTTGTGTATTATTGTTGGCTTGTCCCAGTATTTTGAGTAGTACTTCAATCCGTGGTTGTTTCGGTACTTTCCGTTGTTGGCTCTGTGGTAGTATTGGTATCGTTCTCCGAAGTGTCTCCGGTAGTGGTATCCGAAGTTGTGTTGTCCGTAGTGCTGTCCGTGGTATCGTCTGTTGTATCGGTGCTGTCTGTAGTGGTGTCTGTGGTAGTATCAGTACCGCTTTCCGAAGTGTCCCCGGTATTGTCTTCGGTGGTAGTGTCCGTTGCAGGGTCGTTTACAGTGACGATATCTTCATCAGGGTTGTCTACATTCAGCTTGAATGTTTCCGCGATGAATCTCAAGGGGACAATGGTCCGGGAATTGTTTAATTCCGCCTTGGCGTCCAGGGTCACTTCCTGGCCGTTGACAAGGGCGACGTTCTGCCCGAGGGTGAGGACGATGGTGGTTTCTCCCTTGGTGACGGTAACTGTCTGGTTCTCGGCGTCATAGTCCACAGTTGCCCCGAAACCTTCGGTGAGCGCCCTGACCGGGATCAGGGTGCGGCCTTCCTTGATGACCGGGGGGACGTCAAACTTGATCTCAGTCCCGTTGGAAAATACCTTTACACCTTGTCTTCCCCGCATCCGGTAGGTGGCGCCCAGTTTTTTGTAAGTCTCCTGATCGGCCGGATCGATTTCTGCCAGATCTTCCAGGCAGTTTTCCTGTTCTTCAAGGTTCTGCTGCTCTTCGGCCAGCGTGAGACTTTCGTTGAGCAGCGCCTTGGCCTCTTCCCTGGTTACCTGCCGCGATTTGTACTGCTCCTTGACCTGGCTGAGTTGTCCCCGCATTTCTTGCCATCTATCCCCTGTCGCGGTCTGCTCCTGGATTTGTTTTAAAGTGCCCCGGGCGTTTTCCATTATCCGGTTTGAATGCTGGCCGTTGACTTTGTCCGGGGTGTTTTTCCTGGTTTGGACTTGCTCGGCGGTTTGAGTTTGGTTCTGTGATGCGTTGGATTTGGAACTTGAGCTTGAATTTGGGCCTGCCCCGGAGTTTGAGCCGCCGTGGCTGTTGCCTCCCTTTGCATATAAAACGCTGTCCGGGGGAATATCAGCGGCCGCCTGGTTGAATGTCACCGGCGAAATGCATAACAACCCGATTGCAACTAACAAAATAAGCCCTTGTTTTAACCTTTTCATGAAGTACACCTCCGTCTGATATTAAAACCTGCCTTTCCGGAAAGCAGGTTTTCTTTTACTTTATCTTCGGGAGAAAGAAATTTTTTTAGGGGTATGAAAAACAATTCTTTACTTTTTGCCGCCTCCTTTTCCGCCTGAGCCGCCGCCCGAACCGGAGCTGTTACCGCCCGAGCCGGAATTGTTGCCGTTCGAACTGCGTCCGACAGAACCCGAGCCGCTGTTGCCGCCTGCACTGCCGGCTTTGACTTCCTGAGATCTGGAATGTACATTGCCGGTGCTGTTGTCCTTAACCTTATCAGTGGAGTTCTCTGCCGGCTGAGCGTTGTTTGCCGGTTTAGCGGCATTTTCATACTTGTTGTCTTTAACGCCGCCAAGGGGCGACTGGCCGGAAATTGAATTGTCGGAACCGTTGTTTGTTTTTTTCGCTTCGCCGGAATTTGCCGGACTGGCGTCTCCCGTATTATTATCCGGCTTGCCGCTGTCGGTGACTTTAACGTTGTCTGCGTCCTTACCCGCGCCCGGCGTGGTGACTCTGTCTTTGAATGCGTTGCCGGGGTTACCCGGGGCCGTCCCGACGCCGGGAGAAGGGGAGGAGGGGGCCTGCTCGGTCCGTTCACTAGGTATGGAATGAAGAGCCGGGCCGGGGACGGCACTGTCGCTTTCAGTAAAGGGAAGCGACAGTCTGCCGGCTGAACGGCTGAAAGCCGGGCTGGAGAGCGGGCTGTCAAGATCGCATGTGGAGCCGCTGCTTTGGGCGTCTTGCCAGAGCAGGTAGCGCCCGGCGGACACGCCTTGTTTCACAGCTTGCTTTCTTAATGCGGGATCAGCGTTTAAAATGTGTACGGAGGCCTCGCCCTGGTTCGCGGCCACAGCCTGTCGGGCCGCTATCCAAATACGGTAGTCCAGTTCCTCCTGCTGTTTGTCATTTTTTACGGAAAAAGTGGTTGCCATGAGCACCTGGTTATGCTCACTGTTGAGGTAACCGCTTGCCGCGCAGGCGGCAAGCACGGTTTGGACCGCCTCACCGGCGTCTTGCCCTTGTATTCTCAGTCCCTTGGCCACTTCCCGGCCGTCCTCGTTGAGGCCGGTTACTTTAATAGCCATCATTTCCTGATCAAGGGATATTTCCAGGGCGGGGTTCACTTCCAGGCCGATGTAGGCAAATGTTCGCGCGCCGGCAATGCCCTGGAGAAGTGAATAGGCCAGCACAAAGCAAACCAGCAGGGAGGCGGCGACGGCGGCAAAGCGCAGAGGGGCTTTTACGGCCGGTTGGAAAAGGTCCTCGTCGGTGAAACGGACCTTGAAACCGCTGAGCGTGGCGGGTGTCCTCTTTATTTCTTTAAACTGGCAATCGCCGGTCATAACCACGGCGGAACGTTTTTTCAGAGTGATCACCGTACCCTCATAAACCATCGTCTCCACCTCCTTTTTCGGTCTGCTCGATGTATCCTTTCAGGGTTTCCATGTTGCCGGTGAGCACCAGGCATATTGTTATAATATATTTTCGGTGCCTTTCCACGGTTTTGGGGTTAATTTTAATTTTATCGAGCACTTTTCTTAAAGGAATTGTCTTTTTTTTATATAAATCGCCCATTAGTTCAGGATCACCGGCGATAATCCGGGCGACCTTGATTGACAGCAGGCGTGAGTCCCGGTGCTTGGGGGTGTTTTTAACCAGATCGTCCAGGCTTATTTTAAATTCTTTTAAACTGTCTAAAAAGGAAGCCAGGTCGCATTCCCGCTCCACCCTTTCCCCAACCGGATCCAAAGCGCCGGCCGCCGGACGGCCGTAAGAAATCTCTTCCGAACATTCAAAAGCGGAGAGGGGGAGGCAGTTAGCCTCAGCTTTATTCTTTCTGTAGTAATCTATAATCCGCATTTTGATCACATCACCGGCGAAAGAAAGGAAAGCGCGGTTATGGCCGGGGTCAAATTTATCGATTGCTTCATTGAAAGCAATCAGCCCGATACTGTATTCGTCCCTGCTTTTTAGATCCAGGGAGTTATAAGTTTGGCGGGCAACTTTTTTTTCTATAAATCTCCGGCACCCTTCTATTAGTTTTTCCCTGGCGTCGCCGTCACCGTTTCTTGCCCTGCTTAAAAGGATGTCGAGATCACCTGGTGCGTCCGTGAATCTTTTGAAAAAAATATCTCCCACTCCTTTTGTTTTTTTCCCTGTAAAGTTTATCGGATCGTTTTACTTATTAATAAAGCAGGCTGACGTAAGGAAAGTGAGGATAATATAAGAGGCCCCTGTATTGAATGAACATGTTCCGGCAGGCGGTCAAAAGGATCAAGTTGGCAGAATAACCGCCGGCCGGACGGAAGAAAATAAATAGATGCAACAGAAAAATGAGCCGGCGAAGGGGAAATGAGCATGACACCGGAGATTTTACCCCTGGCTATAGCGGCCTTGGCCGGGATTATCATGGCCATCCAGGGGTCTGTTAATTCCGCCCTGGGCAAAGTAATCGGGCTATGGGAAGCAACTTTTATCGTTCACCTGGTCGGGCTTCTGCTTGTTACTGTTTTGTTGTTTATATGCCGTTTGGGTGACGGCTGCCTGGCAAAATTTCCCCAGGCGCCCTGGTATACTTACCTCGGCGGTATACTGGGGGTTTTGATTGTGTACGGGGTGGTCAGCACCATGCCGAAAGTCGGGGTAGCGCCCGCCACCACGGCGATCATTGTCGGGCAGGTTTTTACGGCGGGCTTGGTTGACCATTTTGGGCTGTTCGGGATGGAAAAGATCCCCTTCAGCCTGTGGAATGTTTTGGGAACGCTGCTGATGGCGGGAGGCGCCTGGCTTATCCTGAAACAATGAAACTCAGCATGAGGATCAGGCTCAGCCCGAAAAGCATGCCCAGGTAGGCCAGCGGCCTGCTGTTGCGGCGGGACTCGGGGGCAAGTTCCCCAAGCACGATATAGGTCATGGCGCCCGCGGCAAAAGCCAGCAGCGGGCCGATGAAGGAGCGGGAGCTTTCCAACAGGGCCAGCCCGAAGAAGGTGCCGACCGGCGTGATCAGGCTGATCAAGATATTGATTGCCAGCACCCGCCCCGCGCTTAACCCCCCGTGGCGCAGCGGGGCCGCCGTCGCCATTCCTTCCGGGATGTTGTGCAGGCCGATAGCCAGGACCAGAAGCGGCCCCAGCTTCTCGGCTGTCGCGAAGCCGGCGGCGATGGCCAGCCCTTCGGGAAGATCGTGCAGGGCGATCCCGGTGGCGATCAGGTAGCCCATTTTCAAGTAGTCTCTTCCTTGCAGGGCAGCGGGGGCAAATATGTTGATTCCCAGGTCCAGCGCCAGCATGAGGGTGATTCCTCCCATAAAACCGGCCAGAGCCGCTATGGGGCTGCCGTAGCGAAGGGAGGACGGCAGCAGGTCGAAGATGATTACGGCGGTCATTATCCCGGAGGCCAGGCCGAGCATAAGAGAAAGGGTGCCCGGCCGCATCCGTCCGAGTGTGATTACGAGCAATGCTCCGAGGCATGTTCCAAGGCCGGCGATCAGTCCCTGCAGAACGATACCATCCAATATTTTACCCGCCTTCAATATATTTTTCCCTATAAACCGATTGTATTAGAAAAGGGACGGCGGTATGCCTTAACCAGGGATGATAATTTGCTGGCCGGGGTAGATCACGTCGGGGTTGTTTATTTGGTTGGCCGCGAGGATCTGATTAAGTGTTTTGCCGTATCGTTCAGCTATTTCCCAAAGTGTTTCTCCCGCTTGGACGGTATGGTTGGTTGTCGGGTTTTGTGCGTTGTTATGAACATTATTTGGCCCCGGTTCATTTGCGCCGGAGGAAATATTTACCGGTGTGCCGATCTGAACCTTTGGAAAAAGCTCCTCAACATCCTGGTTGTACATGCGGATGCAGCCGTTTGACACGTAGCCGCCAATTGAAGACGGATTGTTTGTGCCGTGGATGCCGTAATTCCCGTGCTGAACGGATAAACCCATCCAGCGGCTCCCCAGCATTCCTCCCGGGTGCATTATTTTTACAACCACCATGTAATTCCCGGTCGGTGTCGGGGTTGACGGTTTGCCGACGCCGACGGGATAAATTTTTATTAAGCGTTCCCTCTCGTAATAAGTCAGCCGCCGGGTGGCCAGGTTGATAGAAATGTGACTGCCGTAAGATTTAGTCGAGCTTTTCATATTACACCCTCCGTTTGTATATATTTTTTGTACTGCTTAAGAGCAGGAGTCAGGAGTTTGACTGCTAATTACTGACTGCTGACTCCTGAATACGTGAATGGTCATTAACTTAATTTTATGAAAGAATTGCTGTGATTGGTTGTGCTCAGGTATAATTAGGGTTGAGCGGCTGAACCGGCGGACGGCTCCAGCCGCAAAAATATTGATTGTATTTTAGAATATGTTATTGGGGATGTGAATATGGCGATCAGGGTTTACGCGCGGGCTAAAATCAACCTGACTCTTGATGTGCTGGGGAAGCGGCCGGACGGCTATCACCAGGTGGAAACGGTAATGCAGTCGATTGAACTGAGCGACTGCCTGGAATTCGCGCCACGGGAGGAGGGCGTTTCACTCACGGTGGCGGGCGGGGAGGTTTCTTCCGGCGCGGATAATCTGGTCTACAGGGCGGCTCTTTTAATGCGGGGACGCGCCGGTGGCACACGCGGGATAAGCATTAAGCTGAATAAAAACATCCCGGTGGCGGCCGGCCTGGGCGGGGGGTCGGCGGATGCCGCGGCCACTCTGTCGGCTTTGAATGATATCTGGGGGATTCGCCTCCCCCTGCGGGAACTCTTGTTATTGGGAGAAAAGCTGGGTTCCGACGTGCCTTTTTGCCTGCTTGGCGGGACAGCCCTGGCTGGTGGCAGGGGAGAACGGCTTGAATCGCTTTCCCCGTGTCCCCGCATGGGTCTGGTGCTGGTAAAGCCGCCTTTCGGTGTTTCAACCGCTTCGGTCTACCATGCCTATGATTCGTTCCCGGCGGTCAAAAGGCCGGAAACTGCCGCCATGATCAAGGCTGTCAAGGATAAAAATATTGACGGTATTATCCAAAACCTTGCCAACGTGCTGGAAACAGCCACAATATCCATGCACCCGGAAATCGCTGCCATAAAAAATAGGTTGCTGGAGGCGGGGGCCCTGGGAGTGCTCATGTCAGGCAGCGGCCCGACTGTTTTCGGGGTGGCCGCCTGCCTTGAGGAGGCCCGCGCGGTGGCCGCGCGCTATGAAAACCGCGGTGAGCGGGTGCTGGCAACCGAGACATTTAACCCGGATAGCAATCAGTCTTTTGTGTAAAAATTATACATATAGTTGCCGCAGGGTATACTTGCAGCAATAGGCGGAGAGAGGTTACAATAAGTGTAAGTAATCAGTAGTCATAATAAAAAAGAAGGTTTTATTATTCTGGATTCTGACTCCTGACTCTTGACTTCTGACTACCTGGCAGATATTTTTACACCATACATATTCATTAGGAGGGGCAATATGGGGGAACCTAGATTAGTACCGATCATTCTGGATAATTATAAGCCTCTGCGGGAGTTGGTTTTCGAATCTCTGCGGGAAGCGATTCTGCTGGGACGTCTTAAGCCCGGAGAACGTTTGATGGAAGTGCAGCTGGCCGAGGAAATGGGAGTAAGCCGCACACCGGTCCGGGAAGCAATCAGAAAATTGGAGCTGGACGGTTTTGTGGTAATGGTTCCCCGCAAGGGCGCGTATGTGGCTGCCATCACCCTCAAAGACATCGCGGATGTTTTTGAAGTGCGGGCGGCTTTGGAGGGCATGGCGGCGGGGTTGGCGGCGGAGCGGATCACTGAAGAGGAACTGGACCAGTTGGAACGTTCCCTGGTGCAAATCAGAGAATCTCAATCAGGTGACAACCTCAATGCTGTCGTCGAAGGAGACACGGCTTTTCACGATATTATTTACCGGGCCTCCCGCAACCAGCAGTTGGAGCAGATTATCACGCACCTCCGGGAGCAGATCCAGCGTTTCAGAATGACGTCTTTATCTCAGCCGGGCCGGACCAAGTTCGCCCTGGACGAGCATAAAAAAATTGTCGAAGCCATATCTGACCGCGACGTGGAGCAAGCCAGGCTGCTGGCGAGGGAACATATTGAGAACGCTGAGCAGATTCTATTAAACGCAGTCAGAAAGGAAGAAGAAAGTAATGATTAACGCCGTGGTTCTGGGCGGGAGCCTGAATAACGGCCCTTTGCGGGAGTACAGCCCGGTTGACTATGAGGCGTTGATACCGGTAGGCCCAAAGGTCATGGTTGAATACGTGGTGGAAGCGCTGCTCGGCGCCCGGCGGATCAACCGGGTTGTGGTGGTTGGCCCGGTGAAAGAACTGTCCCCGCTGCTGAGTGAAACGAGAGTGACGCTGACCGGTGCGGCCGGCGGGATCATGGAAAATATCGGGGCCGGGCTGAACCTGTTGCCCGGCGAAAAGAGAGTGCTTCTGGTCACTTCGGACATACCTATGCTGACCCCCGGTTCGGTCGACGACTTTATCGAGCTTTGCGGGGATATGGCCGGTGATGTTTATTATCCGATCATACCAAAAGAAGTTGTGGAAAAGCGTTTTGCTTCCACCCGGCGTACATATGTCGCATTAAAAGAAGGAGTATTCACGGGGGGGAATATTTTTCTGTTTAATCCCGCGGTTTTCGGTCGGTGCATTCAGAACGGAAAAAGAATTTTCGGGCTGCGCAAGAGTCCTTTGCGGCTCTGCCGCTTGATCGGTTTCTCTTTTGTGCTTAAGTATTTGCTGCGTATTCTTGACATTGAGGACGTGTGTAAGAGGGCTTCCGAATTGCTGGGGGTTAAGGGAGAAGTGGTTGTTTCAAAGTATCCCGAAATAGGCGTGGACGTTGATAAACCCGGCGACCTGGAGTTGGCCGGGCGGTTTCTGGGTGATTGCCCGCCGCGCCGGGCGGTCTAACGGCGCGTAAGCATACAATAAACCCGCCAATGAAGGCATGGCGTGTGCATAGAGCGAACGACTTTACGGAGCGTCGGTAACAGCACCCGGCGAAGCGAGGGTAACCGAACTGCGGTGCGAAACCGGCGGACTGCCAACGCCGATAATAACACGTGTTTATCCAGGAAGGGAGTTAATTCATGATATGGCGGCTGAACGGCTGTCCATGGAAAAGATCCGCCTCGCCCGGGACCGGCTGGTCGGAATAGCCCGGCGCACACCGTTGGACTACTCCACCACCTTCAGCAAAGTAACCGGCAACTCTGTCTATCTGAAACTTGAAAACATGCAGAAGACAGGTTCTTTTAAAATACGGGGAGCTTACAACAAAGTGATGAGCCTGGGCAAGGCGGAACGGGACCTGGGCGTTATTGCCGCTTCCGCCGGGAATCACGCCCAGGGCGTGGCTTATGCCGCCGCCGTGGCAGGTATCCGCTGCACCGTGGTAATGCCTGCGGGCGCGCCGATTTCCAAGGTTGTGGCTACGCAGGGATACGGCGCGGAAGTGATTCTGGCCGGCGGCGGGTATGATGAAGCTTACCGGTTGGCCAGAAAATTGCAAGGCAAAAGCGGCGCTGTTTTCGTGCACGGCTTTAATGATCCGGATGTGATCGCCGGCCAGGCGACCATCGCCCTCGAACTGCTGGAAGAGCTGCCCGGTGTCGAGGCGGTGCTGGTGCCGGCTGGCGGAGGCGGTCTGCTCGCCGGCATCGCCTTTGCTCTGAAGGAGATCAAGCCTTCGGTGCGGGTGATCGGCGTACAGGCCGGGGGCGCGCCGGCAATGCACTGTTCCTATAAAGAAGGCCGCCTGCACAAAGTCAAGGGCGCGGGTACCTTCGCGGACGGCATCGCCGTCCAAGAACCTGGTAAAAATACTTTCGCTTTGATTAAACGTTATGTGGACGAATTCGCTGTCGTGGACGATGAAGAAATCGCCAGCGCGATTTTAATGCTGCTGGAAAGAGCCAAGATTGTGGTGGAGGGCGCCGGCGCGGTGGGGTTGGCGGCGCTGATTCACAAGAAAATCGCGCTGGAAAATGTTAAAACGGCTGTTATTTTAAGCGGCGGCAATATTGATGTGAACATACTGTCAATTATTATTGAGCGTGGTTTGGCCAAAACCGGCCGGTATGTCCGGCTGCGCACTATATTAACGGACAGGCCGGGCAGTCTCCTGAAATTGCTCTCAGTGGTGGCGGAAGCCCGCGCCAACGTCATTTCTGTCAGCCATGACCGGATCAAGCAGGGGATTCCTTTAAAGCAAGCTGAAGTGGAACTTTCTTTGGAAACGAGAAACAAAGAACATATTGAACAAGTGATCGCCTGCTTGGCGGCAGCTGGTTACATGCCGGAAATATTTTCATAAATCAGGGAAAATTTCTTTAAATTAATTAAAAACAGGAGGAATTTGCCTGTAGTTGTAGAAAATATAACCGGGTGATACGTTAACTAACTGTGGGGAGAGGTGGTGATATCATGGAAGTTACCGACGTTAGAGTGCGCAAAGTATTGATGGAAGGGAAAATGAAGGCGATTGTATCGGTAACTTTAGATGATTCATTTGTCATTCACGATGTCAAAGTGGTAGAAGGGCACAATGGTTTATTCGTGGCAATGCCGAGCCGGAAGACTCCGGATGGGGAGTTTCGCGATATCGCACACCCGATTACATCTTCAGCTCGCGAGTTGATTCAAACAGCGGTATTAAACGCATACGGGGAAGTTATTTAGTTTAGAATATCTTGAATTTTTCAACTTTATGATAATGAGGGCGTAAGCTCTCTTTTTTTCTCCTTGATGAAAGGAAATAAAATTTTTTTGTAGAATGATTTTTGGGTAGAATGGTCTATGTAATAACTTTGCAAATTAACTGAGTGGTTTCGTTTACAAAGGTACTTGTGACTATTCAGTAGTCAATAGTTGGAAGAGAGAACAGTAAATTGTTTCGAAGTATTCTGACTACTGACTGCTGACTGCTGAATTCTTGATAAAAGGGGGTCGCCGGATGGAACTGGCGGCAGTGATTTTAGCTGCGGGTAAAGGTACGAGGATGAAGTCGAAACTGCCCAAAGTATTGCATACAGTATGCGGCAGCGCGATGCTGTCGTGTGTTGTTGACGCGGCGGCGGGAGCGGGTGTGCAAAAGATGGTCGTTGTCGCGGGCTTCGGAGCGGACCAGGTAGCCCGTGAGGTTGACGGCAGGGCTGAAGTGGTTCTTCAGGCGGAGCAGCTTGGCACGGCCCACGCGCTGGCGCAGGCCGGTCCTCTGTTGAAAGATTTTTCAGGCTGTCTGCTTGTGCTGTGCGGCGACACTCCCCTAATCGAAGCGGGAACCCTGGCTGAATTAGTTGAAAAGCACCGGTCCATGGGAGCGGCGGCCACGGTATTGACCGCCGAGATGGAGAACCCGGCGGGTTATGGGCGGGTGATCCGGGACGAACAGGGCCGGGTGTTAAAAATTGTGGAACAAAAAGACGCGTCCGCAGATGAGATACTGGTCCGTGAAGTGAACACCGGAGTTTATTGCTTCGAGGGAGCCGGACTTTTTGACACTCTGGCGCGGATTACTCCCGCGAATGCCCAAGGTGAATATTATCTTACCGACATTATCGATATATATGCGAAAAACGGGCGGACTGTCGGGGCTGTTGTCCTGAAAAACCACATGGAGATGACAGGCATTAACGACCGCGTGCAGCTGGCTGAAGTGGAACAATACATGCGCAGGCGGGTGCTGAATGAATTGATGAGAGCAGGGGTGACAGTTATTGACCCGCTCTCAACTTTTGTGAGCCGGAAGGCGCGGGTGGGGCGTGACACAGTGATCCACCCCTTTACTATCATCGAAGGTGAAACCGTGATTGGCGAGGACTGTGTGATCGGCCCCGGCTCACGTCTGGTTGACGCCGCTGTGGGTAACGGTGTCTCCATCCAGAATTCAATTGTTTTGGATAGCGATATTGGGGATAATTGCAATATCGGTCCTTACGCCTACCTGCGGCCCGAAACCACCCTGGGGCGAACCGTCAAGGTGGGCGATTTCGTGGAGATAAAGAAGTCAGTCATCGGGGATGGCAGCAAGGTTCCTCATTTAAGCTACGTGGGTGACGCCGTGGTCGGCAAAAAAGTTAACGTTGGAGCGGGTACTATCACCTGCAACTACGACGGCCGCCAAAAATGGACGACACGTATCGGCGACGGGGCTTTTATCGGCAGCAACACCAATCTGGTGGCGCCGGTGGAAGTGGGGGGACAGGCCGTAACAGGCGCGGGTTCTACGATTACCAAGGATGTAGCCCCCGGCGCGCTGGGTGTTGAGAGAGCGAAGCAAATAGTCATAAAAAACTGGGCCGATAGGAAGAAAATAAAAGATTAGCTAAAAATTTAGCTAAAGATTGGTAATATTTAAAATCCTTGATAAAAGATTTGGGGGTCTGGCTGGATGACATCGCGTTATAAAAATCTAAAGATTTTCACCGGCAACGCCAACACTGAACTGGCGGAGGAAATTTGCCAGTACCTTGGCGTTACTATCGGGGCGTCGGAAGTTACGCATTTCAGTGACGGGGAAGTGCAGGTCAGGATTGATGAGAGTGTCAGGGGGGCGGATGTTTTTGTGATCCAGCCCACCAGCACACCGGTTAATGAAAACCTGATGGAGCTTCTGATCATGATCGATGCCGTCAGGAGAGCCTCCGCCAGGCGCATTACGGCAGTGATGCCTTACTACGGGTATGCGCGGCAGGACAGGAAAACAAGGGCGCGCGATCCCATTACCTCGAAGCTGGTTGCCAATATACTCACCGCCAGCGGGGCCAGGCGGGTTCTCACGATGGACCTGCACGCCGGTCAAATCCAGGGCTTTTTTGACATACCGGTGGATCATTTGCCGGGAGTGCCGATCCTGGCTGAATATTTTATGCAGGCTAAATTGGATAATGTTGTAGTGGTGTCGCCCGATCTGGGCGGGGTTACCCGCGCCAGGGACTTAGCCGAGCGTATCGGCGCGCCCATCGCCATTATCGACAAACGCCGGCCGGAGCCCAATATGGTGGAAATTACCAATATAATCGGCGCCATCCACGGTAAGACTGTGATCATGGTCGACGACATCATCGACACGGCCGGCACGATAACCCTGGGCGCCGCCGCCTTGAAAAAATGGGGCGTCAATGATATATATGTCTGTTGCACCCACGGTGTTTTATCCGGCCCGGCGCTCGATCGGCTGGCGGAATCGCCGATCAAAGAAGTGGTGATTACCAACACCATACCGGTGCCGAAAGAAAAGTTGATTGACAAAATTAAGATTCTTTCTGTGGCGCCGCTGTTAGGCGAGGCAATCATCAGAATCCACGAGGATCTTTCAGTAAGCAAACTGTTTGACAAATAGCGTGAAACTATTGATAAATAGCGTAAGATAGTTTTTTAAATCTTGCGCTATAATATTATTATTTATCATTTATTGAATATTCGGACTTTAATGGTTTGTGCAGTTCTTCGAGGAGTTGCCATATAGCAGCATTATATCAAATTATATTTAAGTGCCGGGGAGGTTTAGGGTTTGCAAAAATTTTCGGTCGGCGATGTAATCAAAACCAGAAAAGCGCATCCGTGCGGCAGTGACCTGTGGGAGATAATGCGCACAGGAGTAGATTTCCGGATAAAATGTTTGAAGTGTGGGAGAGTATTGCTGCTGCCCCGCCCCAAATTTGAAAAATCGGTAAAGGAAGTTGTGCGTCCGGCGCCGGACGCCGCTAAGAGCGAGTAATAGCGAATATAGCGACGTGTGTCTAACACCGTTTATTCTTGTCAATTTAATAGCACTGTGCTATAATTTACACGTCAAAATATGGGTTTTGACGTTCCACCCTGCTCTACTTTGCTGTAGGGCCACAGTCCATGGGGAGGAGGTGAATGGTTTGCGCAAGTACGAGGTAGTCTTTGTTATCCGTCCTGATCTGGACGATGATAAAAACACGGCGGTCATTGATAAATTCAAAGACTTGGTTGAGAGCCAAGGCGGCGAGGTACTTAAAGTGGATAAGTGGGGTAAGCGCAGGCTGGCCTTTGAGGTGAAAGACTTCAGGGAAGGCTTTTACGTTATATTCCATATTAACGCTGAATCAAAAGTATCCTCTGAGCTTGACCGTGTGTTTAAGATTACGGATGAAGTGCTTAGGCATATCATTGTCCGCGAAGAAGAATAAAGTCAACTCCGCGTTAGCCGGGGTTAGAAAGACCGGGACGGTGAAAATATGCTGAATAGAATCGTCTTAATCGGCAGGCTGACCAAAGAGCCTGATCTGCGTTATACCACGAGCGGAATTGCCGTGGCGAAGTTTACCCTGGCGGTTGACCGGCGCGTTTCGAAAGATCGGGAAAAAGAAACAGACTTTATTGATATTGTTGTTTGGCAGAAATTGGCCGAAACTTGTGCCAACTATCTCGGCAAGGGCAGGCTGGTAGCGGTCGAAGGCAGACTGCATGTGCGCTCTTATGAAGACAACCAGGGCGTTCGCAGGAAAGCTGCCGAAGTAGTCGCCGACAATGTGCGTTTTCTCGACCGTGCTAAAGAAGCCGGGGCGGTTGCCGGTGAGAATCAGGGTTACGGCAGCGAGATTGGGTTTAACGAAGATGATATTCCGTTTTAAAAAACAGGCGGCTGTTATTCAGGCGCCGGCATAAGGAGGTATTTTATTGAAACGTGAAAGAGGCCGCAGGGGCAAAAAGCGGATCTGCAGCTTTTGTGTGGAAAAAATGGCGGCCATTGATTATAAGGATGTGCCGCGTCTTAAAAAGTACGTTACCGAGCGGGGGAAAATCCTGCCTAGGCGGATATCCGGCAACTGCGCCAAGCATCAGCGGCTGCTGACGACGGCGATAAAAAGGGCCCGTTATATCGCCCTTCTGCCTTATACAGCGGAATGACAACATGGGGAGCCGATAAGCTCCCCTTACTTATTGCTAACCACGCAACAAATAGGGGAACAAATAACAGCTGATTCGTTGCGGAGCGAGGGAGGAAAAAAAACTAGCTGCATAGAATATAAGAAGCTATTGTTGCTATGCAGATTTTATCTGTTTCATGCCGGGAGGACATAAAATGATTACAGGCGGCCAGGAGGGCGGTATCGCCAAGAATATCAAGATTATCGAGTGGTTAAAAGCCGACCTGCTCACCTCCCTTGCAGCACTTTTTAAATCGATGCTCAGGGGCAGTGAGGAGCTGATCCTCGACGCGCTGGCCAGCTTGGTGATCACCTGTTATATCCTGGGCAGGCGGCTGGGGATCAGCTTTCCCCGCCTCGATTTGAAGATCGAAGCCAAACTGCGCCAGGGTATTGATGAGAACCACGAAGTGGAAAGATGGTACGGAGATATTTCCAACTTGTTAAATTACCTGGTTGACAAAAAGAGGTGATCCCTTGGCAGCCGGCGAAAAAACCGGGGGCCTGTTGGAATGGGTTGCTTATACCGCTCTTATCGCTGTTACCGGTCTGGCAGGTGTTTTTTTACCTTTATTTTATTTTCCGGCGGTAGTCTTTATGCCGCTTCCGGCAATACTTTTGGTGTTACGCCTTGATGCCAGGTACGGTGTTCTGGGGCTGGCCACGGCCGGCTTTGTAATGCTCTTTGCCGGACAGGAGCCGGCGGCGGCGCTGGTCATGATCATTCGTTACGGACTTCTGGGAATAGTGTACGGGATGCTTTTCAAGAATTATGTTTCTTCAGGCAAGAGTCTTGCTGCCGCCCTTTCGGCGGCGGTAGCGCTGACGGTGGCGTCGGTGGCGCTGATGTATGCCCTGACCGGTGAAAACCCTCTGGCGCTGGGACAGGAAGAACGCCGTTTGCTGGAGCAGCAGTGGATGGCCATGAACCAGCAAATGCAGGCATTCGAAAATATGCATCCGGAAAGACAGGCGGATTTTAATGAATATCTGATCAGTATTTATGAATTGTATATTCCCGGTCAGATTGTTGTCTCATCGGCAATTTCCGCCGCGCTGACATACATTCTGGCGAGGATAGTTCTGGAGCGTCTGCAGTTCAAGATTCCTCCGGCTCCTTTATTTTCCACCATGTATTTGCCGTGGTATAGTATTTGGGGGTTGATCGCCGGCCTGGGGTTTATCTTGCTGGGTGACCAGTTTAGTCCGTTGCTGGCGAAGGCGGGAAAAAACATTTTATTTGTTCTGTTAAGCCTGTACCTGTTTATGGGATTATCAGTGGCAGTTTTCTATTACCGGAAGATTAAACTGGCGCTGCCGCTGAAAATAATTTTTTTGTTTCTGTCTTTTTCTTACCTTCCCTTTAGCATTACGGTATTGTTGTTGTTGGGGGCAACTGACCCCTTGATTAATTTCCGGCGGTTGCCGGACCTGAAGTGAACTCGTTCAGCATTCGT
The DNA here is from genome assembly GCF_002067195.1 of Pelotomaculum sp. PtaB.Bin117. Taxonomy (NCBI): domain Bacteria; kingdom Bacillati; phylum Bacillota; class Clostridia; order Eubacteriales; family Desulfotomaculaceae; genus Pelotomaculum; species Pelotomaculum sp. PtaB.Bin117. The sequence continues at coordinate 18,062 of NZ_MVQM01000035.1, forward strand.
TGGGGACATTCCTCGACCCTAAAGTCAGCTCTATAAAGAGAGGTGTGACCCCTTTCAAAATTAGGGGACATTCCTCGACCCTAAAGCCAAGCTTTAAATAGAGGTGTGACCCCTTTCAAAATTAGGGGACATTCCTCGGCCCCAAAGCCAAGCTTTAAAGAGAGGTGTGTCCCCTTTCCTTATTGAGACCAACTTACGGGGAGGCGCGAGATGAAAGTTATTTTGCTAAAAGATGTGGCTGGTCAGGGTAAGCGCGGAGATGTGCTCAATGTTGCCGAAGGGTACGCCAGAAATTACCTGTTTCCCCGCGGATTGGCCGGCGAGGCTTCTCAAGGGAGGCTGAAGGAGATGGCCCACCGCAGGCAGGCCACCGAAGTTAAAGAGCGGAAGATCGAGCAGGCGGCCAGGGAACTGGCGGAGAGTTTGAACAACCTTACCGTTGTTGTTAAAACTAAAACCGGCGAAGCGGGCAAACTCTTCGGGTCGGTCAATAATAAGGATGTTGCCGATGCTCTGGCCGACCAGCACAAAATCAAACTGGATAAAAAGAAACTTGTAATCAAAGAGCCGATTAAACAACTGGGGAGTTACCCGGTGACAGCCAAGCTGCATCCTGTTGTCCAGGCTGAAATTATGGTGGAAGTGGTTGGGGAGTAATACTTCATAGCCAGATCGGGAAGGAGCAGAAGATGAAAGCATTCCTCGAAAAGTGTATCGGGGTTTCCAAAAAAGACACCACCAGTAAACTGAAAGGCAGACATAAAAGGTACGCCCAGTTAAAACGCCAGGTAAATGTGCTGTATGACCTTTTGGCCAACCTGTACGGTTCGGACAAGCTGGTTTTGCGCGCAGGCAAACTGGAGGCGCTGCAGTTAATGCGCTCTGAAAAGTTAGAAGAGAGAGTGCTTGCCCTCCAGAAACTGGTATTTGATGATCCGACTTACGAAAACCCGCCTGCGCTGGCGGACATCCCGCCAATTCTGGAGCAGATTGAGGAAGAAATCGCTGACAGCATTGCCCGCCGGACAGTGGAGGATCAACTGGAAAGAAAGGTTAGTGAAAGACTCCAGCAGAAACATGAAGATTACATTAAAGAAATAAAAATACAAGTGCTTAAGGATAATGCCGGGCCTGAAAATGCCCAGACGTTAAAAAAGCTGGCTGTGCTGGAAAAGCTGGAGCAGAAAAATTTGTCCAGTTCGGCGATGGATTTTTTACGACCGGCTTCTTTTGGGGAAATTGTCGGTCAGGACCGGGCAATTAAGGCGTTGTTGGCCAAGCTGTCCTCTCCTTATCCGCAGCATGTTATTTTATACGGGCCGCCCGGCGTGGGCAAGACGACGGCCGCCCGCCTGGCGCTGGAAGCGGCGAAACGGGCGAAAAAAACGCCTTTTGCCAAGGACGCGCCTTTTGTGGAAGTCAACGGGACGACCCTGCGCTGGGACCCGCGTGAAGTAACCAACCCGCTCCTCGGCTCGGTGCACGATCCAATTTACCAGGGGGCCAGGCGGGACCTGGCTGATACCGGCATACCCGAGCCAAAACTGGGTCTGGTTACCGATGCCCACGGCGGTGTGCTCTTTATTGATGAAATTGGTGAAATGGATCCCATTCTGCAAAATAAGCTGCTGAAAGTACTTGAAGATAAAAGGGTCTTTTTTGAATCATCGTATTATGACGCGCATGAAAACAGCATACCTCAATATATAAGAAAGATTTTTGAAGAAGGGGCGCCCGCCGATTTTATCTTCATCGGCGCCACCACGCGCGACCCGCTTGATCTTAACCCGGCTATTCGTTCCCGCTGCGCGGAAATTTATTTTGAGCCGCTTACGCCCAAAGACATTCAGGAGATCCTAAAACAAGCGGCTGTCAAGCTGAATGTGGAGATGGACGGGCAGGTCCCGGAAATAATCGGCGAGTATACGATTGAGGGCCGCAAGGCTATTAACATCCTGGCCGACGCTTTTGGATTAGCCTGCTACCGCAGCGAGCAGGATGGCGCTCTCCCGGTGATAACCATTGAGGATGTCCTGGAGGTGGTACAGGTTAGCCGGCTCAGCCCGCATGTGACCCGCAAGGCCTCCTCTCAGCGGGAGGTGGGAAAGCTTTTCGGCCTGGGCGTGCTGGGTTTTCTGGGTTCAGTGCTGGAGATCGAAGCGGTGGCTTTCCCCGCCCGCAATCAAGGACAGGGAGCTATCCGGTTCAATGATACCGCCGGCAGTATGGCCAAGGATTCGGTTTTTAACGCTGCTTCAGTGATCCGCAAGTTGACGGGTGAGGATCTGGCAAATTATGACGTGCATGTTAATGTGGTGGGAGGCGGCCGGATTGACGGTCCATCCGCGGGCGCGGCCATTTTCCTGGCTGTCTTGAGCGCGATCCAGTGCCGTTCCATACCTCAGGACGTAGCTGTAACCGGTGAAGTGTCCATCCAGGGTAAAGTACGCGCGGTGGGCGGCGTTTTTGAAAAAATATACGGCGCCAGGCAGGCGGGTATCAAAACCGTTCTGGTTCCTTACGAAAATAAAAAAGATATCCCAGCGGATTTAAAGGGAATCCGGGTGATCCCGGTTAATTCTGTGGAAGAGATGATGAGTTATGTTTTCCAATCCGCGGATATTGATGTTTTAGTCAGTTAGTAGGTGAGCCCATTGTTGGAAAAAGTACCCCCTCAGAACATTGACGCCGAGCAGTCCGTGCTTGGCGCTATTCTTCTTGACCGGGAAGCTGTTTATAAAGCCATGAAACTGGTCCGGCCCGAAGACTTTTACCGGGAAGACCACAGGTTGATTTACGAGGCCATGCTTGCGTTAAATGAGAACAGCAGCCCGGTTGACTTGATTACCGTGTCGGAACAACTCCGGCAGCAGGGGAGCCTGGAGAAATCCGGCGGCGTGGCTTATATCGCCTCGCTGGCGGAGATGGCCCCTATTGCCGCTAATGTGGAGTATTACGCGCGCATTGTCCAGGAAAAGTCCCTGCTGCGCACTTTGATTCAGCTTTCCACCCGGATCGCCGGCATGGGCTACGAGGAGAGCGAGGAGCCGGAAAAGCTGATCGCCGAGGCTGAGCGGATGATCATGGAACTGGGCAGCAGCCGCGTGACAGGCGCCTTTTTTTCAATCAAGGACATTCTGCTGGATGCTTTGACCCATATGGAATTTCTTTATAACAACCGGGGCAGCGTTACCGGTGTGCCTACCTCTTTCGGCGACCTGGATAAAATATGCCACGGGCTGCAGCCCAGTGACCTGATTATTCTGGCCGGCCGGCCCAGCATGGGCAAAACCAGCCTGGGCTTGTGCATAGGTTACAGCGCCGCCTTAAAGCATAATGTTCCGGCGGCTATCTTCAGCCTGGAAATGTCCAAGGAGCAGCTGGTTCAGCGCATCCTCTGCGCGGAGGCCAAGATCGACCAGCAACGCCTGCGCAGCGGTTCGCTTGAGGAGGGAGACTGGCAGGCCCTGCACGAGGTTGCCGGCAGGCTGGCCAAGGCGCCCATATATATAGATGACACGCCCGCCATCACTACCAGGCAGATCCGTGCCAAGGCGCGGCAGCTCCAGGTGGAAAAAGGGTTGGGCCTGATTATTATCGATTATCTTCAGCTGATGCAGGGCACCCGCCGTTCGGAAAACCGCCAGCAGGAAATCGCGGATATCTCCCGCGCCCTGAAAGGCTTGGCCAAAGAGTTGAACGTGCCGGTCATGGCCCTGGCGCAGCTCAGCCGCGCGGTGGAGCAGCGGCAGGACAAGCGCCCGATTATGTCCGATTTGAGAGAGTCAGGCGCGCTGGAACAAGACGCCGACCTGGTAATGTTTATTTACCGGGATGAATATTATAATCCTGATTCGGAGAAAAAGGGGATTGCGGAAATTATTATCTCAAAACACCGCAACGGCCCGGTCGGAACAGTTGAACTGGGTTTTCTCAAAGAGTTGACCAAGTTTGTGCCCTTGTTGAAAAACGCCGGTGATTACCAGCCGTAATATCCGCTATTATTTTATTGACACCGGGGACATTGTTCATTAAAATATTTATGTTGACCGGAAAGGATACCAAGCCAATTTCAGCCCTGGCAAAATGCGGAAGACTCAAATAGCAACTGGTAAATGTTTGTTGTTTGGGTTATTTTTATGTCGGCTGGAAAACGATAAATGCATGATTAACGGTATGGAAACATATGGGGGAAGTTTTTTGGTTAAACAGTATGATATAATCATTGTCGGAGCGGGGCCGGCCGGTATATTCGCCGCCCTTGAACTTGTTCAGGCGAAAACCGGCCTGAAAATATTAATTATTGAAAAGGGCCGGGAAATTGAGAAGCGCGTTTGTATCGCCCGCGAGCGAAACGCCGCCTGCTTCAAATGCCAGCCTTGCTCCACTGTCTGCGGCTGGGGGGGAGCCGGCGCCTTCAGCGACGGCAAGCTGACCCTGTCCACAGAGGTGGGCGGCAGCCTGGGAATGTATACCGGAGAAAAGAAGCTGGCGGATTTAATTGATTATATCGACCGGGAGTATCTCCGTTTTGGAGCGCCTGAGCAGGTATTCGGCATGGAGCATGAGGAAGAGATCCAGGATATGCAGCGGCGCGCGGTGCTTTCTGAATTGAAGCTGCTGCCGGTCCGGATCAGGCACATGGGCACCGGCCGCACCGGGGAAATACTAGAGAGAATGAAGGAATTTCTCGTTGACCGGGGCGTGGATGTGCTGACCTCCTGCCAAGTTGAGGAAGTATTGGTAAAAGATCAGGTCGTCCAGGGGGTTGTCACTCGGGACGGCGAGGTTTACCATGCCCGGTGCGTAATTCTGGCGCCGGGCCGGGAAGGCGCGGATTGGCTGAAGCGGGAGGCGCAGCAGCTTGGCTTGCAGATGTCGGTGAATCCGGTGGACATCGGTGTGCGGGTGGAACTGCCCGCCGCGGTAATGGAGCACCTCACCCGCATTTTTTATGAAGTCAAATTATTATATTATTCTAAAACGTTTAGCGATAGAGTGCGAACCTTTTGTATGAACCCGAATGGGGAAGTGGTTCTGGAAAATAACGGCGGGCTGGTGACGGTAAACGGCCATAGCCATGCTTTTAATAAAACCGAGAACACAAATTTTGCCGTGCTGGTCAGCAAGAACTTCACCCAGCCGTTTAAAGAGCCGATTGCTTACGGCAGATATATTTCCAGTTTGGCCAATCTGCTGGGAGGCGGTGTCATTATTCAGAGTTTGGGCGATCTGGTGGCCGGCCGCCGGTCTACCAGGGATAGGCTGGCCAAGTGCATGACAATGCCGACGCTGGCCGAAGCGACCCCCGGCGATTTGAGCCTGGTATTTCCTTATCGCCACTTGATGGGGATCGTGGAGATGCTAAAGGCGCTCAACCAGATTGCGCCGGGAGTTTACTCGCGCTATACGCTGCTGTACGGTGTCGAGGTTAAGTTTTATTCTTCCCGCCTGGCACTGTCCAACTGCCTTGAAACTGAGGTGAAGAATCTTTTTGCCGCCGGGGACGGGGCCGGTATAACCAGAGGATTGGCCCAGGCTTCAGCGGCTGGAGTTCTGGCGGCGAGGGAAATAATAAATCGGATTTAGGGGGTTGCCAATGTCTACTGTTGTTCTTATCGGCACTCAGTGGGGGGATGAAGGTAAAGGGAAGGTTACTGATTTCCTGGCTGAAAAAGCTGATGTGATTGTGCGTTATCAGGGGGGCAACAACGCCGGGCACACGGTGGTTGTTGACGACAAACTCTATAAGCTTCATTTAATCCCGTCAGGTATTCTTTACGGGGATAAAACCTGCATTATCGGCAGTGGTGTGGTGATTGACCCGGCGGTGTTGATTAAAGAGTTGGAAACATTGGAAAGCAGCGGGATTAGCGCGGCCAATTTAAAGATCAGCCAGCGCGCTCACGTCATTTTCCCCTACCACCAGCTCCAGGATCAGGCGGAGGAAGCAAGCAAGGGGAAGAATAAAATTGGAACGACCAGCCGCGGGATCGGCCCGGCTTATATGGATAAGTCCGCGCGTATAGGGATCAGGATGATTGACTTGATCGATCCCGATGAATTGGCGGTTTTGCTGGAAAGGAATGTGGAAGGCAAGAACCGCATGTTAACCAGGGTTTACGACAGTGAGGGCGTCGACTGCCAGGCTGTGCTAAAAACCTATAAAGGCTATGCGGACACTCTCAGAAAATATGTGGCGGATGTGCCGGTTATTGTAAACGATGCGCTTAAGCAGGGAAAAAACATACTTTTTGAAGGGGCGCAGGGAACGCTGTTGGATCTTGACTACGGCACGTATCCTTTTGTTACTTCTTCAAACCCCACCGCCGGCGCGGCCTGCATCGGCGCGGGCATCGGCCCGACCAAAATCGACCGCGTGCTTGGCGTGATGAAAGCCTATACCACCCGGGTGGGTGAAGGACCTTTTCCAACCGAGCTGAATGATGAAGTAGGCGCGTTTATGCGGGACAAAGGCGGCGAGTTTGGCACTACGACCGGCCGGTCGCGCCGCTGCGGCTGGTTCGACGGGGTGATCGCCCGTTACGCGGTCCGTATTAACGGCCTGGATTACCTTGCCATTACCAAACTTGATGTTTTAAGCGGTTTGGAAAGGGTAAAAATATGTACAGGTTATCAGTACAGAGGCGATGTTTTAACAGATTTTCCGGCCAGTCTCAAGGTATTGGGCGAATGTGTGCCGGTTTATGAGGAAATGCCGGGGTGGCGGGAAGATATTACCACCGCCGGAAAGCTGGAGGACCTGCCGGTCAATGCCAGGAAGTACCTGGAGCGCATCAGTGAGGTTGCCGGCGCGCCTATCGGCCTAATCGGTGTTGGGAGCAAACGCAGCCAGACCATATTGACCGCTGAACTGTATAACAGTTATAGATAAAGTGAAAATGTTATTTCACTGTTGACACTGTGCCGCTGTTATAGTAACATATCTAAATGTAAGGCTTTTGGGCCATTAGCTCAGACGGTAGAGCACCTGACTTTTAATCAGGGTGTCGGTGGTTCGAGTCCACCATGGCTCACCAATTCAGATGCCAGATGTCTGCTGTCGGATGTTGGAAAACAATAGTTTTCAGATGTCCGACTTCCGGCTTCCGATATTGGCCCCATGGTCAAGCGGCCTAAGACACCGCCCTTTCACGGCGGTAACCCGGGTTCGAATCCCGGTGGGGTCACCATAAGCGGGTGTAGCTCAATGGTAGAGCATCAGCTTCCCAAGCTGAGGGTTGAGGGTTCGATCCCCTTCACCCGCTCCA
>NZ_MVQM01000036.1:0-42101 GCF_002067195.1 Pelotomaculum sp. PtaB.Bin117
GCTTTTGCCGGAGCCGGAGGAGCCCATAATCGCCACCATTTCTCCCTGGGTGACGGTCAGGTCGATGCCTCTTAAGGCGTTAACTTTGGATTCTCCCATGTCATATACTTTCTTTATGTTTTCAAGCTTGAGCACTATCTTTTCCTGCATGTGGCATCACCTACGGATAAATTATTGTAAACTGCTCAGGAGTCAGAACAAGAAAAAGCTTATCGTCCCGAAATATTCTCAAATTCTGACTACTGATTATTGACTCCTGAATTCTGAATACCTGTATTTATCAGTTTCCTGGTGGCGGTCCTCCTCCACCACCTCCTCCCATCATCGGCATGCTGTTGCTTTTGGTGTTGGTGGTTGTGGTAGTTGTGGTTGCAGTGTCGCTCAAAGAGCCGATTACCACCGTTTCGCCTTCGTTTAAGCCACTCACAACCTCGTAATTTTTCAAGTCTGACAGGCCCAATACAACCCGTTTCGGCGCGGGACTGCCGGAGTTGTTCATAACAAGAACCACGCTCTGCTGTTCCTGGTAACTTGTTGTTGTACTTGGGGTCTCCGTTTTATTGTTATCTGCCTGGCTGTTTTCTTGCTTGCCGCTGCTGACGTTTCCGTTTTCCGCAGAGTTTGCCGGGATGGTTTGCTTTATTTTATTCAAGTAACTCGTGGCATAGGTAACGGCTCCCTTGGGAATAGTGAGTGTATTTTCATGCCGTTCGACGATAATGTTAGCATTGACGGGCATGCCTGCTTTCAACTCTTTGTAGTTTTCGTCCAGTTGTACGTATACATCGTAGAGTTGAACATTGGAAACAGTAGTTGCCTGGGGAGCAATGCTGCTTACTTTGCCGGTAAATGTTTTGTCAGCATAGGAATTTACTGTGAATTCAACCTTCTGACCGACTGCGGCTTTGCCGATGTCGGCCTCGTTGACCTGGGTTTCTAACTGCAGTGCTTCCGAGATAACGGTAGCGAACCCGCCGCCGGTGGTGCTGTTGTTGTTGGCGGTGGCGCGCTGGCCGACCGCGCCGTTGATCTCGCTGACAATACCATCAATTGAACAGTACATTTTGGCCCCCGCCAGGCTGTTTTGCGCCTGTTTTAACTTTGCGTTGCTGCTTTCCACATCAGCGGCCGCCGCTTCAATGTCTTCCACGCGATTGCCGGCTTGCAGCGATTTTAAGGACTGCTTGGCTTGTGCCAATTTGCCTTCCGCATTGATGTATTCCAAATTGACGCTGTCAAAGTCGGACTTGGCTATCGCTCCATTTTCATAAAGCTGCTGATAGCGCTCCAGGTTGGATTTTGCCAGGTCATAGCTTCCCTGGGCTATTTGCACGTCGGTTGCGGCTTGCTCCAAATCTTCCTGGGTGGAACCGTTTTGCAGGAGCTGCAGCTTGGCGGTGGTTCCTTTCAGGCTGGCTGAGGCTTGAATGACATCAGCCTCCAGGTTGTCGGTGACCTGTTCGGCTATCAGCTGGCCATTGGTTACGTGCTCACCTACTTTAACATAAATATTTTTAATTATTTCAGAGTTTTCAAAACTTAAGGTAACCGTGCTTACCGGTTCGATTGTCCCGGTGGCTGAAATAGTGCTGGTGACCGTGCTTTTTTTAACGGTATCGGTTAAGTAATTTTCAGAGGCTTTTCCCCGGTTGCCTACAGCAAAATACCCTGTCAGCGTAACTAAAGCGATTGCAATAATACTAAAAAGCAATTTTCTTCTTTTTATGACTCCGGTCAGGTAGCCAAGCCCGTTAACAATAATCTTCGGTTTATAACTCAAGTGGTTTTCCTCCTCAGGTGATCATTTTAAGGACCGTGTTAAACTTAGACGAAACGTTGTGCCGGCGGGGCTTGTACGCAAGAGCACCAAATCTCCGCCATGGGCGTGAGCCAGCAAGCGGCTGATCGTTAAGCCGAGGCCCAACCCGCGGCCTATTGCCTGCCGGGCGCTGCCGCGGTAAAACCGCTCAAAGATAAAGGGCTGATCGGTTGCTTCAATGCCTTTCCCATTGTCTTCAATGTCAACCATGATCCGGTGATCATGTATCTGAAATGTTATTCTGAGCAAAGTTGCGGCAGCTTTTTTACTGTTGTCGAATAGGTTTAGGAACATTTGGCGGAGCCTTCCCGCGTCTCCGTTGAGCCAAACAGGTTCAGCCGGCAGGGCTGCGTCGAACCGGATATTGGAGAATTCAGGAAGCACACTCAATTGATGGATCACCTCACTTATCAGGCTTGATAAATTAACGGGCTCTCCCTTAATGGGTGCCGCGCCTGCTTCAAACGAAGAAAAATCAAGTAGTTCTTCAACCATTTGCTGGAGCCGTTTGGCTTCATTCCAGGAAATTTGCAGAAATTCTTCCGCTTTCGCACCGGTTACTATTTTATTATGTACTGCCTGGATCATCCCCCGGATTGAAGTAATGGGTGTGCGCAGTTCGTGCGACACGCCTGCCAGCAGGACCGACCGAAGCTGTTCAAGCTGTTTCAGCTGAGCGGCCATATAGCGAAATGATTCGATTAATTGCTGCAGTTCCCGCTCTTTTACCTCCTGGGGCAGGACAGGGTCATACTTGCCTTCAGCTATGGACTGCGCGGCTGCGGCCACTTCCCGGAGCGGGTGGATTAACCTCCGGGATAGAAAGTACAGTACGAGCCAGCCGGCCAGTGTAATAATGCCGGTAAGCAGGGCTAATAAACCATAAGGGCCGCGGATTTGATTATCCACGGGCATGCTGATATAAAGCGCCTTGCAAATGGTTCCGTCTTGATAAACGGGCACACCGATACGCAGCCAGGTTTGAGAAGCGACATTAACTTGATCGCGGACATTCTCCCCGGCGAGGACATTCTGGTATGAAGGTGGAACAGCAAACAACGCGGAAGTATCAATAGCCTCATTTTCGTATTTTTTAATTATTTTGATGTTTCCCGCTGTATCTACCGTGTGCACTACATCCGGAATGGGCGGCCTTGGTTCGTGCGGCCCCGCCTCCGTTTCCAGTCTATTGGAAGAATCGTCTTTTTTTATATCTGCTTCTGGAAAGAGATGCTTTGGTTCGTGCGGCCTCTCTTCCATTTGCCGCAGCCGATTAGAGAATTCGCTTTCTTCCGGCGCTTGGCCGTTTAAATCGACTAATTGCTCGGCGCGTAATTCAAGCATGTCGTAGATGTGGTCGTATGTGCTGATTCGTATCCAAATTCCCGCGGCCACTGCGAGGAGCAAGAGAGAACCCAGCAATACCAGTACGTAGCGGCGTGTCCAGTAGGTCAGCATTGATACGGTATTTGTTGTATAATCGTTCTGCTTACTTGACACGCAGTAAATACCCCTTTCCCCGTATTGTTGCTATCTCCCCTTCCTGCGCCGGCCATTCCTGCAATGACTGCCGGATGCGTTTGATCGACACGTCCACGGCACGGTCTCCCCCGTCGTAATCCATTCCCCAGACGTGGTCCAGCAATTGATCCCGGGAGAACACCTGGTTTGGGTGGCGGACCAGGAAAGTTAAAAGTTCCCAATGACGCGGCGCGAGCAAAATCGTTTTTCCCTTAACAGTTACTTCACGAGAGGTAAAATTTACCACCAGGGTTCCGAACTGCACCAGTTCAGGCTCAACCAGATGAACCGGCCGCCGCAGCACTGCTTTAACCCGCGCTACTACTTCATCCGGATCAAAAGGCTTTGGTATGTAATCATCGGCGCCTTGATTGAACCCATGCAGACGGTCCTCGACAGCGCCGCGCGCCGTCACCATAATTACAGGGCAACTGCTTATTTGTCGAATTCCATCCAGCACAGTCCACCCGTCTTTCCCGGGCAGCATCAAATCCAGCAGAACCAAGGCGGGATTGACTTCGGGAAAGATAGATAATGCTTCTTCCCCGCTTGAGGCAACAGGTACCTGAAAACCGGCATGCTCCAGATAAGTTTTGAGCAACAGGGCTATTGAACGATCGTCTTCCACAACCATTACTGTTTGCATAGGCCACCTCTCCATTAATACTGAATTAATACTGAACAGGGAGTGAACTCGTTTAGCTTCCGTCAGACTTCGGGCTTACCGGGGGTAACCCCACTTATAGCAGCGGAGGTTTATGGAATCTAGCTAAATTAAGATTACTATGTTTTTTGTAATTATTTTACGACTTGAATGTGTCGGGAAAATGTCGAGATGACAATTGGGATAATTGAATTTGTAATTAAGCGGCTGTTTAAATAGTTCTTCTTGTTGTCACATAAAGTAGCGCCTGGAATAAAGAACCGGGGGATGTTTTACCATGCTTATATGATTCAAAAATTACATTATTTTTTCTAAGTTATCTTATAATCTTTATGATAAATGCTTATCTACGTTGCAAAGGGGGTTTTGCACAAAAGTACTAATAAGGATATGATTGTCCAATAAATAATAGTTCGTGCCAAATCTCAGAAAATTTATCACACTGGGAGCGGGGGAACCAAACACAATGGGGTGAATCCCGGAATAGTCACAAGAAAGGAGGAAAACGTGACTTGATTTCGGATAGGGTATCTTTTACCGAACCCGTCAGCTAACCTCGCAGGCGCAAAAAGAAAGGGGAAATATCTTTGTCAATGATTAAAAACACAAAAATGATTACGAAGCTGTTAGCATGTACTTTCACGATCGCTTTGGCGTTGTTTATGTTTAACAGCCCAAAAGCAGAAGCCGCCACAGGCTTTTACATGAATAACTTCAATAACTTCCCGGGCTTTAATCAAATATACAGTCAGAAAGCTAACCCAATTCAACAAATAAAACCGAATCCGACACCTGCTGCACGGCCAAATTCGACTCCGATTACAACTCCGGCTCCCGCAGCATCGGCGCCTGTTTCCACATCCGGATTAACCGCCGAAGAGCAGCAAATGGTTAACCTTGTCAATCAAGAAAGGGCAAAAACTAATTTGCAGCCGCTCACAGTAGACATGAGACTGGTAAACGTGGCCCGTATGAAATCACAAGATATGATCGACAACAATTACTTCAGTCATCAGTCGCCAACTTATGGTTCACCGTTTGATATGATGAAATCACAGGGTATCTCTTTTAGCTATGCCGGTGAAAACATCGCGGCAAATCAATCCGTCGGAGCGGCCCATACGGCGTTAATGAACTCATCCGGCCACAGGGCAAACATTCTGAATTCCAATTATGAACACATAGGGGTAGGTATTGCCCATGGCGGTCCTTATGGAATGATGTTCACGCAGGAATTTACCAACTAATAAGTTATTTAGATATAACGGAACCAGGAAGAAGAGCAGGGACTTCACGAGCGTACGCGAAGTCCCTTTTTATATTTTCCACTATATAAAAAGCGTTCCACAATATCCTGCTGCTAAAATGTCTGAAGTAATTAAATGAATATACTTTTTGTGATATATTTGCAGGTAAGAAATATTCAAGCTGATTGTAACGGGGGGATAACAATGGCTATTGAACTATTGCAGTTGCGGTAATCGCTTGTCCAAAATTATAGAATTTATGTTGGTTACTTTTCCTTTTTCCAAAGCATACTAAGAGATGAACTAGAGTAATCCCTAAGTATTGGGAGGAGTGAAAAAATGACCATTGCCGGTAATAAACTAGATTCCGAAATAATACCCGCTGATCCTGGTGCGCCTGAGCCCGATCCGGATATCGCGCCGGAGCCTGAAAGAAGGGACGAGCCTGAAAAGGAGCCGAAGCCTGGCAAGAGAGTGGCCGGCCAAACCAAAGGCGCGCTGGAGTCGGTTAAGGAAATGGGCTCAACGCCAATGCCCGAAGTAAAGAGCAACATTCACTGCCTGACGATAGTAGGTCAGATTGAAGGGCATTTGGTGCTTCCGCCACAGAACAAGACCACAAAATACGAGCATATGATTCCGCAGTTGGTGGCTTTGGAACAAGCCCCCGAGGTCAAGGGTGTTTTAATTGTGCTGAATACTGTGGGAGGAGATGTGGAGGCCGGCCTGGCTATCGCGGAAATTATTGCCAGCATGTCCAAACCGTCCGTGTCTATTGTTCTGGGAGGTGGACATTCAATCGGCGTGCCAGTTGCAGTATCATGTACGCACAGTTTTATCGCTCCAACGGCAAGCATGACCATACACCCGATCCGGCTGAACGGTTTGGTAATCGGCGTTCCCCAGACTTATGAGTATCTGGATAAGATGCAGGACCGGGTGGTGCGGTTCGTTACGGAGCATTCGCACATAACGGAAGAGAAATTCCGTGAATTAATGTTCCGCACCGGGGAACTGGCCAGAGATATCGGGACGGTGCTAATCGGCAAGGAGGCGGTGGATATCGGCCTGATCAACGAGGTGGGGGGTATCGGTGACGCTGTGAAAAAGCTGAACGCTATGATCGAGACTGATGAAAACGATGAAAAAACGAAAAGAGAGGCGCCGTTACAATGATTTTATATACTCCGATGCAGCTGGAATTGGTTTTGGAGGGTTTTGACAGGGAAAAATATCCGGAGTACCAGGAAATTAATTACGACGGTGTTTCAATGGTGGTTGAAAATACAAGCAACGGAAAAAAAAGGATAGTAAAGCTTTTAAGCACAAACCCCTATGATTATTTGAAAACAAATCTACAGCCCGGCAGCTTAATTGATTGTTAATCCCAAAAAAGGTTTTTGCGGACAAAATATGCTGTGTTATAATGACCCTGGTAACCGGCTTTTAATGAAAGGTACACGGTGTTTTTTTGCGGCTGACTGCCGTGTGCCGTGGCGGCCGTATACCGGGGGGGCTTTTATTGACTGTTTTACAGGCTCTGGTGCTGGGGATAGTACAGGGGCTCGGAGAATTTCTTCCCATATCAAGTTCTGCGCATTTGGTTCTCGTGCCCTGGGTTTTCAAGTGGCAGGATCCCGGTCTCTCGTTTGATGTGGCGCTGCATATGGGTACTTTGGTGGCAGTGGTCGCTTTTTTTTGGAGGGACTGGGCAAGGTTGATCACCAATGGCTTACTGCGCAAACCTACCAGGGACGGATCTTTGTTCTGGTATCTGGTAATTGCCACAGTGCCCGGCGCTTTATCCGGTTTTTTTCTGGAGAAACAGGCGGAAACCGTTTTTCGAAATCCTGTGCTGATTGGGATAATGCTCATTGTCATGGGTATTGCTTTATACTGGGTTGACCGGAAAGCGGCAAGAAGGAAGCAGCTCTACGGGATCAGTCTGGCGGACAGTTTGTTTATCGGTTTTTTGCAGGCTCTGGCGATTATTCCCGGAGTATCCCGTTCAGGTATAACCATGACCGCCGGACGTTTCCGGGGGTTGACCCGTGAAACGGCGGCGAGATTTTCATTTTTGTTGTCAACGCCGATTATTTTCGGAGCGGGCGTGGCAAAATTGGATGAATTGTCGGCCGGGGATTTGAACGCGGCTTTTATTACCGGCGTAGTATCCTCAGCCGTGGTAGGCTTTATGTCAATTGGCTTTTTGCTGAGGTATTTGACTGAGCGCAGCTTCGTGGTTTTCGTATGGTACCGTTTTGTTGTGGGGATTGCGGTCATAACCCTGGCCTTGGTGCGTACTGCCGGGGTATAAAACTCAGAAAAATTCTGTTTTATTCAAAAGGCCCTTGTTTTCATGATTTAGGGCTTTTTTTTATGAATTTCAGGGACTTTTGGGGGCACCTATGGTAATATTATTTTAGGAGGGCAAATCATGGCAAATCATGGCCAACTGAAGGAAGAACTGAAATACGAAATATCCGGGGTTATTTTGGTCGCGCTGGGTATTCTCTGTATTGTCAGCCTTCTGTCCCAGTCTTCCGGCCTGGTAAGTGATTTCGCGGTGCGGATTTTAAGGAGCATTGCCGGGGAAGGGTGTTACTTTTTCCCATTCTTGCTGGTTCTGGCCGGGGGCAGGCTGGTGCGCCGGCGAAGCCAGCCCGTGGTTTCCCCGAGGATGTACGGGGTATTGCTGATCTATCTTACCGCGTTGACCTTTTTCCACTTGATTATTCCCCTGGAAGATTCCTTTAACGCGGGGGTCGCCGGAGACGGGGGAGGATTGCTCGGAGCTCTTCTCAGTTACTTGTTCAGAAAGTCCTTCGGCATAGTGGGCACTTATATTATACTGGTTACAGCGGGGCTAATCGCGTTATTGCTGTTGACGAACCTTTCCATCTTGTCAATGGCCCAGACGTTTTTAGCCAAAATGAAGGAGGGTTCCCGAAAAGGTTTCCGGGGACTGGTAGACTACCTCTTTACGGAAGTTGAGGAGGACGGGGATGAGCAGGAGCATAATGAAAAGGAACCTCAACCGCCGCCGTTAACACCTGTTATTATTGATCAGGGTGAGCGCGTGACAATACCGGAATCCCCGGCTGTTTCCGAACAATCTGTTGAGGGACAAGCGAAGAATAAGAAACAACAGGCGGCGTCGAAAAACACTGCCGGCATGCCGGAACCCGCTGAAGACGGCCTGGACGACGGGCCGGGTATAACGTTGGAAGCCGCGCCGGGCAATACGTCCTACCGGTTGCCCCCGTTGTCAATTCTATCAAGGCCGTTCAGGCTGAAAAATACCCGGTTGAGTAAGGATATAAACGATAATATACGCAAGCTGGAAGAAACCCTGGAGAGCTTCGGGATTAAGGCCAGAGTAATTCAAGTTTCGCGGGGTCCGGCCATTACCCGCTACGAAATCCAGCCGCCTTCCGGCGTCAAAGTCAGCCGGATTGTCAGCTTGGCCGACGATATCGCTCTGAGCATGGCGGCGCCGGGCGTGCGGATAGAGGCGCCCATACCCGGTAAAGCAGCTGTCGGCATAGAAATACCAAATAAGGAAACCTCCATGGTTCACTTGCGGGACCTGCTGGAAACGCAGGAGTTCGTTCAGGGCGCTTCAAAACTGACAATATCGTTGGGCAAAGACATTGCCGGCAATCCGGTTGTCGCGGATTTGGCCAAAATGCCTCACTTGCTGATTGCCGGCGCCACCGGTTCCGGTAAAAGCGTCTGTATCAACACGCTGATTGTCAGCATACTCTTTAAGGCAACACCTGAAGAAGTAAAATTCCTGATGATCGATCCGAAGATGGTGGAGCTTGCCATGTATAACGGGATACCACATTTAGTGTCACCCGTGGTTATTGAGCCGAAAAAAGCAGCCACCTCTTTGAGGTGGGCCGTCAGGGAAATGGAACAACGCTATGAGTTGTTCGCGGCGGCGGGGGTGCGGGACATTACCCGCTACAACAAGTTGTGTGAAAGAAATGATCAGGATAACAAAAAGCTTCCATTACCTTTAATAGTCGTGATTATTGACGAGCTGTCCGACCTGATGATGGTTGCGCCGGCGGATGTGGAGGACGCTGTCTGCCGGTTGGCGCAAATGGCCCGGGCTGCCGGCATGCACCTGCTGGTTGCCACCCAGCGGCCGTCTGTGGACGTAATTACCGGCCTGATCAAGGCGAACATCCCTTCCCGCATTTCCTTCGCGGTATCCTCTCAAATTGACTCACGCACAATTTTGGATATGTCCGGGGCGGAAAAGCTGCTCGGCAAGGGGGACATGCTCTTTTTCCCGGTTGGCGCCTCAAAGCCTTTGCGCGTGCAGGGCGCTTATCTGTCTGACCGTGAGGTTGAGAATCTGGTAAATTACCTGAAAAAACAAGCTGAACCGGTATACAATGATAAGATTTTACATGAAGAGCCGGTGAAAGAAGCTATTCCCGAATTCGAAGACGAACTTTTGCCCCAGGCAGTGCAAATTCTTATTGAAAGCGGCCACGCTTCCATCTCGCTGCTGCAAAGAAGGCTGCACATCGGTTATGCCAGGGCGGCCAGATTGATTGATATGATGGAGAAGAAGGGGATAGTCGGCGGTTACGAAGGAAGCAAGCCCAGGGCTATTCTGATGACTTTAGAGCAATATAACCAGTTGTTTAAGAATAATTAGAAATTGACGCGTTTCGTTGACAGTTTCCACACCTTGTGTTATATATTTGGGGTAAAAGGAGACGATATAATCAAGCTGGCTTGGAGCAAATCAGGTGTATAAGAATATTGCAGTTGAAGCAGCGCTTGCACTGGATGAAGCGCTGCTGGTAGATGTGCGTTCAGAGAATGAATACTTGACAGACACTATGCCGGGTGCCGTTAACATACCTTTGTTAAATAATGGCGAACGGGCGGCGGTGGGGTTGGCCTACCACAAATATGGCCCGGAGCAAGCCGTCAAAATGGGTTTGCATTTGGTTTCGCCGAAGCTCGGTGAGAAGCTGTCCGCAGTGGACAGGATGGCCTGCGGCAGGAAAATTGCGGTATTTTGCTGGCGGGGTGGGCTGCGCAGCGAATTGATGGCCTTGCTTTTTGACACTGCGGGCTATCAGGTTTACCGTGTTGCCGGTGGTTATAAAGCTTATCGCCGGTATGTGAACGAATATCTGGGGCAGCAAAAAATACCTTTGAAAGCCGTCGTCCTGCACGGCTTGACCGGTGTGGGAAAAACGGACGTCCTGCTTCGTCTGGCCCAATTAGGGGTGCCTGTGCTGGACCTGGAAGGCCTGGCCCGGCATCGCGGCTCGGTCTACGGCAAGATTGGCCTGCCCCCTTCCCCGTCTCAGAAGGCTTTTGAAGGCCATATTGTGCAGTTGTTAAAAAAAGCCTGCAACAGGGGGTTCTTTGTGGTCGAGTGTGAGAGCCGCCGGGTGGGCAACCTGATTGTACCGCCCCTGGTGATGGAATTTATTCATCACGGCGAAAGGGTTCTAGTGTATACCTCCTTGGAGAACAGGGTGAAAAGAATCCGGGAAGTATACGCCGGCGGGCCGGGCTCAAAGGTAATCGAATTGCAGAAGGCCACCTCGTCTCTGGTGAAAAAGCTGGGACAGGCCCGGGTGGAAGAATTAAACGGGTTGCTGGCGGGAAATAATTTCGACCAGGTTATTTCTTACATGTTGAAATGTCATTACGACCCGTTATACAATTACCCGGATAGTCCAGGCGCCGGCTTCGATTTATGCGTGGATACCGGCGATATGGAAAACGCGGTTAAAGTTGTTTACGAGTTTGTGACAGGCTTGCCGTTGCCTGATTTGCGGCAGTAGCTTCTTGGCGCGGCGGGCAAACAGTTTAGTGGGGAGGTGCACAGCTTGTGGAAATAGGGAAAAGGCTTAAAGAAGCCAGGGAAGAAAAGGGCTTAACCCTGGAGGCTGTTGAGGAAGAAACCAAGATACGCCGCAAGTATCTTCGCGCTTTGGAAGAAGAGCAGTTTCAAGTTCTCCCCGGGCCGGTATATGCAAAAGCTTTTTTGAAAACTTACACGAGATTTCTGGGAATCGACGCGGGAGATGTTTTTGCGAATTATAGCGATTTCTTTACTGAAGCCCCTGCTGAAGCGCCGGAACATATTTTTGAAGAGGAAAAAAAAGCCAGAGTTCCCCGAAAACCCCGTTCCCGTCTTTATTTAACGGTAGCAGCCGTTATTGTTTGCGTGGCTGTTCTGGGTTTATATTTCAATAGTGCAAAAGGCAAGGGCGGCACGCCGGTCGACAACCCGTCAGCTTACAACCCGGAGAATCCCGCCATAAGCGGACAAACGGAGCCTCCGGTTCAGCCACCGCCGGTTGAGCCACAGCAACCGGCCGATTCCTCCGTGGTTAAACTTGACCTCAATGTCAAGAACAGTGACTGCTGGATGAGTGTTACCGTGGATGGCAAGCAGGCCTTTGTGGGTACCTTGATCCCCGGCCAGTCGAAGCACTTTGAAGGTACAGATAAAATTAAGATTACTCTCGGCAACGCCGGGGCGGTGGAAGCCTCGTTAAACGGTCAGAATCTCGGTTTGATGGGTAAATCCGGAGATGTGGTAAACCGTGAATTCAAGGTGCAGCCAAGCGGGTAAAATCAAGGAGTCAGGAGACAGGAGTCAGAATGAAAATATCCTAGCAATATTGTAACCGACTAACTAATTTTTTTCTAATAATTAAAAGGTTAAGGGTAAATGGGTGAAATAGCGGATATAACGATTATTGGAGCCGGGGTTGTCGGGGCGGCTGTCGCGGCCGGGGTGGCCCAAAAAAACCGGCAGGTTTATGTTATTGAAAAAAATGAATCTTTCGGGATGGAGACCAGCAGCAGGAACAGCCAGGTTATCCACGCGGGTCTGTATTACCCGGAAAATTCTTTGAAAGCAAAAACCTGTGTGGCGGGGAACACCCTCCTATATGAGCTTTGCCGGCGCTATGCGATAGGGCATAGAAACACCGGCAAGATTATTGTGGCGGCGGACTCGTCCGAGTGTGAAGCGCTGGAAGATTTATTGCATAAGGGCAGGAAAAATGGCGTGGAGGGTTTGCGGCTGCTGTCACGGCGCGAACTGCGCTCCTTGGAGCCTGATGTCGCCGGTGTGGCCGCCCTTTTCTCATCGTCAACGGGCATATTAAATGTGCATGAATTGATTAAAATGTTTTTGAGTCAGGCAAAAGATGAGGGGGCACAGGTAGTTTACAAGTCTGAAGTAACCGGCGTTGAGAGAAAAAACGATCTCTATCAAATTGAAGTTGATAGTGCCGGGGAAAAGTTTATATTTGAAACGCGGGTTGTGATCAACAGCGCCGGGTTGCATGCGGATAAGGTAGCCCGCATGGCTGGTATCGACCCCGGCGGGGCTGGTTATACCTTGTATTACTGCAAAGGTGAATACTACAGTGTTTCATGGGGAAAAAGCGGGTTAATCAACAGGCTGGTATACCCGGTGCCGCCGGCCGAACTGACCGGCGTCGGAGTGCACGTAACCCTTGATCTGGACGGCAGGATACGACTCGGCCCGAGCGCGCAATACATAGAAGAGATCGATTATCGCATAGACGACTCGAACAAGCGGCGATTTTACGAGGAAGCTAAAAAACTGCTTCCGTTTCTGGACTATGATGATATAGAGCCGGAAATGGCGGGCATAAGACCTAAGCTGCAGAAGCCGGGTGAAGGGCCAAAAGACTTTGTCGTCAGGCACGAGGCGGACCGTGGCTTACCCGGGTTGATCAATCTGATCGGTATTGAATCGCCGGGAATAACCGCTTCTCCGGCAATCGCCGAAATAGTGAGAGATATGGTAACTGAGATACTATAAACCGTTATACAATATTATTGCATATTATTGGGCAAAACTTATTGACAAGTAAAATGAATTAAACTAGAATACCTATAGTAATAGATAGTAATTGATACGAAGCGGTATCAAACCGGCGAAGACGCTTTTTGGGAGTAAATTCCTGAAAAGCTTTTTTGTTTGGGTTATAAAGGTGTAACTTGATCGGGCAGCGACGCTCTTGCACAGGGGATCAACATCCTGCGTTAAGAGCGTTTTCTGTTATAAGGGGACCTGAAGACAAGCGCAAGCTCCCGAAATGAGGCGCCAAGTCCGGGACTGCGCTCATCAAACGGTTCTCCGTGATGCTCAATGGAACAAGTATTGGGGAGGTTGGAAAAATGACAAAAGTGTACTCGCGTCTTGTAATGATACTTACAACAATTTTCACCGTCATCCCGGCCTTAGCCTGGGCCGATGATGAAACTGCGGAAGCTGTTGTGGAAAATACCATCAGCGCCGGCGATACTTCATTTGTATTAATCGCAGCCGCTCTGGTCATGCTGATGACCCTGCCCGGCCTGGCTTTGTTTTACGGGGGTTTGTCCCGCAAGAAGAATGTGCTCAGCACGATCATGTACAGTTTTTTTGCAATGATAATAATCAGTATTCAGTGGGCGCTTTACGGTTACAGCCTGTCTTTCGGGCCGGATGTGCATCATATCATCGGCAGCCTTGACTGGCTTGGTTTAAAAAATGTCGGACTTGACCCGAACCCGGATTACTCAGCGACGATACCACACAATGCTTTCATGGTCTTTCAAATGATGTTTGCAGTGATAACTCCCGCGCTGATTTCAGGCGCTTTTGCGGAAAGAATGCGCTTCCCGGCCTTTCTGGCTTTCCTGGTTCTCTGGGCGACTTTCATTTACGACCCGGTGGCGCACTGGGTGTGGGGGGTAAACGGCTGGCTGCGCAATCTCGGCGCTTTAGATTTCGCGGGTGGTACCGTAGTCCATATCATTTCCGGTGTTTCCGGTTTGGTTGCCTGCATAGTCCTGGGCAGGCGCAAGGGGCACGGCAGTGTGCCGATGCTCCCGCACAGCCTGCCATTCACGGTAATGGGCGCCGCCCTGCTGTGGTTCGGCTGGTTCGGCTTTAACGCCGGCAGCGCCCTGGGCGCCAACGGCCTGGCCGCAAGCGCCTTCGTAGCGACCCACCTGGCCACGGCGGCAGCGGCACTGTCCTGGGTAGTTACCGAGTGGATCCACCATGGCAAGCCAACCACTCTCGGCGCGGCTTCCGGTGCGGTAGCCGGTCTGGTGGCCATTACTCCCGCCTGCGGTTTTGTGGAGCCGATGTCAGCCATCATCATCGGACTGATAGCCGGTGCGGCCTGCTACCTGGCGGTGGGCGTGCTCAAGGCGAAGCTCCGCTACGACGACTCGCTGGACGCCTTCGGCGTGCACGGTGTCGGCGGCACCTGGGGCGCCCTGGCGACCGGTTTGTTCGCCACCACGGCGGTCAACCCGGCCGGCAGTGACGGTCTCTTTTACGGCAACCCCGAGCAGGTGGTTATCCAGTTAATTGCAATAGCTTCAAGCTGGGCTGTGGCGATAGTCGGCACTTATATCATCCTGAAGGTTGTAAACGTGTTTATCAAGCTGCGGGCGACGGATGAAGAACAGGAATCCGGTTTGGATATTACCCAGCATGGAGAGGATGCCTACACCGATTTTGTTCTCTCAGCATCCATGAGCTCCGGATTTTCCGGGTTGAAGGAATCCTCAACAGTTGTAAAGCCCGTGATGTAACCGGTGCGGGCAGCGGACAGCAAACCAGTTTCCGCCGTAAAAAACTAAGAAGGAGGAAAAAAACTTGACCAAGATAGAATGTATCCTTCGTCCGGGTAAACTTGAGGACGTCAAAGAAGCCGTAAACAAATACGGCATTCACGGGATGACCGTGACCCAGGTGATCGGCTGCGGGCTTCAGAAAGGGCGCACCGAAGTATACCGCGGCGCCGAATACAGCATTAATCTGCTGCCGAAAATTAAGCTGGAGATGGTCATTCCGGATGAAGATGTAGCTGAAGTATTAAAGATTATCACGAATGTCGCCCGCACCGGTGAGATCGGGGACGGCAAGATTTTCACGTATAAGATTGATAACGCGATTCGCATCAGAACCGGCGAAAAAGGTGACGAAGCTATTTAGTCAATAACTTAAGTCGATGTTTAAAAGTTTTACGGTGAAAGGACGCCTGGTATTCGACGGAACAGGTGTCCTTTTACCTTTAAGCCGCACATATATTTGAATATGACCAAATAAGAGGCAGGTGAGATTTTGGATAAAGGTATAATTAATATAAGTAATATTATAAATAATGAAAATATCCTTATATATTTTCAACCTATTATATCCGTTAAGAAAAGATCAATAATTGGCTTTGAAGCCCTATGCAGAGGATTAAATACCAGAACCAAAAAAATTATATCTCCAGATATCTTGTTCGAATTTGCCAGACACGAAAATATAAATGTAGACTTAGACAGGCTGTGCAGAAAAAAAGCTTTGGAATTCTACAGATCTACTTATTCCGAAAAAAATAATTATATTTTATTTCTGAACATAGATACCTCAATAATAGATAATGGGGTTGTCGGCTCAGGATATTTGTTAAACCAAGTTAATAATTTAGGTGTAGATTCAAATAATATAGTTATAGAAATTGTTGAATCTAAAGTTCAGGATATCAAATCTCTGGACAATTTTATAAATTTCTATAAAGAGAGAGGTTTTCTAACAGCACTGGATGATATCGGCTCCGGTTATTCCAATCTGGACAGAGTGGCCCTTGTTAAACCTGATATATTGAAAGTAGATAAAGGAATTATCAGTAATATTGACAAATTATTTTACAAACAAGAAATATTTAAATCGCTTGTTAACCTCTCAAAAAAAATAGGTGCTCTCGTTGTGGCGGAGGGTGTGGAAAGGGAGGAAGAAGCTATAGTGACGCTTGAGCTTGGCGCGGATATGCTTCAGGGATTTTACTTTTCAGAACCGCGAGATAATACGTCCGATATGGCGGAAAAAACTGAAAAGAACATTTTTCATATTGCCAATAAGTTCAATAATTATATGACTAATAAGATTAAAGCAACTAAATTGATGCATAAAGAATATAATGCAGTTTTAAGCAGTATTATCTACGAACTATCTAATGTAACATTTGAGTACTTCGATCACATGATCAGTGAAATAATTCAAAAATACACGATAATAGAATGCATTTATATTATCAATGAAGACGGCATTCAAGTCACTGAAACATTTTGCAATCAGGTCAAAATAATGAAAAACGGCAAAATTTATGGACCGGCTAAAAAGGGAACAGGCCATTCATTAAAGGATTACTATTATTATCTGATAAGTACCGGCTCAAAAAGATTTACAACCGATCCATATGTTTCTTTAGCATCAGGTAATCTGTGCATTACAATATCTTCACAGTTTAAGGATGTCAACAGTAACCGTTTCATCTTGTGCATAGATATCAGGCAGGATGCCAGGCAGTAGCGCGCTCCCGTTAACTGTAATCGCCATTTGACAAGCTTATGTATACACTATTTTTTTGCAAAACTTATTGACAAGTAAAATGAATTAAACTAGAATACCTATAGTTGATAGATAGTAATTGATACGAAGCAGTATCAAACCGGCGAAGACGCTTTTTGGGAATAGATTCCCGAAAAGCTTTTTTGTTTGGGTTATAAAGATGTAACTTGATCGGGCAGCGACGCTCTTGCACAGGGAATCAACATCCTGCGCTAAGAGCGTTTTCTGTTATAAGGGGACCTGAAGACAAGCGCAAGCTCCCGAAATGAGGCGCCAAGTCCGGGACTGCGCTCATCGAGCGGTTCTCCGTAATGCTCAATGGAACAAGTATTGGGAGGTTGGAAAAATGACAAAAGTGTACCCGCGTCTTGTAATGATACTTACAACAATTTTCACCGTCATCCCGGCCTTAGCCTGGGCCGATGATGAAGCTGCGGAAGCTGTTGTGGAAAATACCATCAGCGCCGGCGATACTTCATTTGTATTAATCGCAGCCGCTCTGGTCATGCTGATGACCCTGCCCGGCCTGGCTTTGTTTTACGGGGGTTTGTCCCGCAAGAAGAATGTGCTCAGCACGATCATGTACAGTTTTTTTGCAATGATAATAATCAGTATTCAGTGGGCGCTTTACGGTTACAGCCTGTCTTTCGGGCCGGATGTGCATCATATCATCGGCAGCCTTGACTGGCTTGGTTTAAAAAATGTCGGACTTGACCCGAACCCGGATTACTCAGCGACGATACCACACAATGCTTTCATGGTCTTTCAAATGATGTTTGCAGTGATAACTCCCGCGCTGATTTCAGGCGCTTTTGCGGAAAGAATGCGCTTCCCGGCCTTTCTGGCTTTCCTGGTTCTCTGGGCGACTTTCATTTACGACCCGGTGGCGCACTGGGTGTGGGGGGTAAACGGCTGGCTGCGCAATCTCGGCGCTTTAGATTTCGCGGGTGGTACCGTAGTCCATATCATTTCCGGTGTTTCCGGTTTGGTTGCCTGCATAGTCCTGGGCAGGCGCAAGGGGCACGGCAGTGTGCCGATGCTCCCGCACAGCCTGCCATTCACGGTAATGGGCGCCGCCCTGCTGTGGTTCGGCTGGTTCGGCTTTAACGCCGGCAGCGCCCTGGGCGCCAACGGCCTGGCCGCAAGCGCCTTCGTAGCGACCCACCTGGCCACGGCGGCAGCGGCACTGTCCTGGGTAGTTACCGAGTGGATCCACCATGGCAAGCCAACCACTCTCGGCGCGGCTTCCGGTGCGGTAGCCGGTCTGGTGGCCATTACTCCCGCCTGCGGTTTTGTGGAGCCGATGTCAGCCATCATCATCGGACTGATAGCCGGTGCGGCCTGCTACCTGGCGGTGGGCGTGCTCAAGGCGAAGCTCCGCTACGACGACTCGCTGGACGCCTTCGGCGTGCACGGTGTCGGCGGCACCTGGGGCGCCCTGGCGACCGGTTTGTTCGCCACCACGGCGGTCAACCCGGCCGGCAGTGACGGTCTCTTTTACGGCAACCCCGAGCAGGTGGTTATCCAGTTAATTGCAATAGCTTCAAGCTGGGCTGTGGCGATAGTCGGCACTTATATCATCCTGAAGGTTGTAAACGTGTTTATCAAGCTGCGGGCGACGGATGAAGAACAGGAATCCGGTTTGGATATTACCCAGCATGGAGAGGATGCCTACACCGATTTTGTTCTCTCAGCATCCATGAGCTCCGGATTTTCCGGGTTGAAGGAATCCTCAACAGTTGTAAAGCCCGTGATGTAACCGGTGCGGGCAGCGGACAGCAAACCAGTTTCCGCCGTAAAAAACTAAGAAGGAGGAAAAAAACTTGACCAAGATAGAATGTATCCTTCGTCCGGGTAAACTTGAGGACGTCAAAGAAGCCGTAAACAAATACGGCATTCACGGGATGACCGTGACCCAGGTGATCGGCTGCGGGCTTCAGAAAGGGCGCACCGAAGTATACCGCGGCGCCGAATACAGCATTAATCTGCTGCCGAAAATTAAGCTGGAGATGGTCATTCCGGATGAAGATGTAGCTGAAGTATTAAAGATTATCACGAATGTCGCCCGTACCGGTGAGATCGGGGACGGCAAGATTTTCACGTATAAGATTGATAACGCGATTCGCATCAGAACCGGCGAAAAAGGTGACGAAGCTATTTAGTCAATAAGACTGCTTGAATTATGTTGAAAAATTGCTTAGCAACGGAGCGGCAGGTTTCAACGTTGTAATAGTAAGATAAGAATATCTAAAACAGTGTGTGTTTATTTACACGGCAGTGATAAAAAATTGGCAAGGACGCCTGTTCCCTTTAGAGGAGGGCGTCCTTTTTTATTGCCAAAAACAAGTGAAAAAAACAAGTGAATTAGGAGGAAGGATGATGAGGAAGATAGCGATTTACGGCAAGGGCGGCATCGGCAAGTCTACGACCACGCAGAACACAGTGGCGGCTCTCGCGGAGAGCGGGAAAAAAGTGCTGGTGGTGGGATGCGACCCCAAGGCCGACTCCGGCAGGTTGCTTCTGCACGGGTTGAACCAGAGGACGGTTCTGGACACCCTGCGGGAAGAAGGGGAAGATATCGACATGGAGGATATTATGCGGGAGGGGTTTGGAAACACCAAATGCGTGGAATCCGGCGGGCCGGAGCCGGGCGTCGGCTGTGCGGGCAGAGGAATCATCACCTCAATTAATTTGTTGGAGTCACTGGGAGCGTTTGCGGAAGAATTGGATTACGTTTTTTACGATGTGCTGGGTGACGTTGTTTGCGGCGGATTTGCCATGCCAATTCGTGAAGGCAAGGCCAAAGAGATTTATATCGTGGCTTCCGGTGAAATGATGGCATTATACGCCGCCAACAATATCAGCAAGGGTATTCGCAAATTTGCCACCACCGGCGAAGTGAGGCTGGGCGGCATCATCTGCAACAGCCGTAAAGTGGATAACGAATACGAACTGTTGGAAGCTTTTGCCAAAGAGCTGGGCTCCCAGCTCATCCACTTTGTGCCCAGAGACAATCTGGTGCAGAAGGCGGAGATTAACAAAAAAACGGTGATTGATTTTGACCCGACGGCGGACCAGGCTAACGAGTACAGGAAGCTGGCCCAAAAAATCGATGACAACGATATGTTTGTCATCCCCGAGCCCATGACCCAGGACCGGCTGGAGGAAATATTGATGGAGCACGGGATCCTTGATTAGTAAGGTTGCTGTCAAAAACAAATTTGTTCTAATAATCTTAATTTACTGGTGAGGAGTGAACGCCATGATCATGATCAGGGCCATTGTCAGGCCTGAAAAAACCAATACTATTCTGGCTGAACTGAACAGCGCGGGTTTTCCCGCCGTAACCAAGATGGATGTGGTCGGGCGCGGCAAGCAGAGAGGTGTCCGGGTCGGAGAAGTTGTTTACGATGAAATACCGAAGGAGTTGTTGATGCTGGTTGTGCGCGACGAAGATGTGGAGGATGTCATCAGCATTGTCACCAGATATGCCAAGACCGGGGAAAAGGGAGCTTTCGGCGACGGTAAAATTTTTGTCAGCCCGGTGGAAGAGGCATATACCATCAGCAGCGGCGCCAAGGGCCTGTAGGAGGGGTAACAGTGAAAGAAATCATCGCTATTATTCGTATGAACAAGGTCAATGAAACTAAAAAAGCCCTGGCTGACGACGGGATTTGCGGCTTGCACGCGATGAAGGTGATGGGACGGGGCAAGATGCAGGTGGACTTTTCCGTACTGGACAGCCTGGGCGCCCAGGAAGAGATCGGCGGTATTCTGGCCGATGGTCTGGCAAAAGGAAGCAGACTTATTCCAAAACGTTTATTAACGATTTTCACCAAAGACACTGAAGTAGATAAAGTGGTGAAGACGATCATCAAGGTTAACAAAGCGGGAAATAAAGGAGACGGTAAAATCTTCGTGGCGCCGGTTTTGGACGCTGCCACGGTCAGGACCGGCGAACGGGGAGAAGCGGCGGTTTAAATGCGGTAAAAGGGGGTTGTTATTTATGGCTGTTGATGAAAAAGTTTTGGAAGAAATTCTAAATTCATATCCGGCTAAAGTGAAGCGGACGCGCAAGAAGCACATCCTGCTCCGGGATTCCTCCCTGGACCGCCAGGAGATCGAGGCCAACACCCGCACCATCCCGGGCATCATGACGAACCGGGGCTGCGCTTTCGCCGGCTGCAAGGGAGTGGTGCTGGGCCCGATAAAGGATATGGTGCACATCGTTCATGGTCCCATCGGGTGTGCCTATTACAGCTGGCTGACGCGCCGGAACAAGGCGATACCTGAAGAACCGGGGAAAAACTATCTGACTTATTGCGTGTCAACCGACATGCAGGAAAGCGATATTGTCTTCGGCGGCGAAAAAAAATTAGCCAGAATGATTGATGAAGTCGTGGAAATATTCAAGCCGAACGCTATTACCATTTCCGCCACCTGCCCGGTGGGGCTGATCGGTGACGACATCCAGGCAGTGGCCAGGGCGGCGCGGCAAAAACACGGCCTGAGCATTACCGCGTATAATTGTGAAGGTTACAAAGGTGTCAGCCAGTCCGCCGGCCACCACATCGCCAATAACGGCTTGCTGGAATGGATCGTCGGGCAGGGGGACTGGGAGGAGCCGCCAGGTAAATATACCATCAACATGTTGGGCGAATACAACATTGGCGGCGACAGCTGGGAAGTGGAGAGAGTATTAAAAGAATTGGGCTACCATGTTCAGGCGACATTGACCGGCAACGGCTCTTATGAGGACATTAAGAACGCCCACGTGGCTGAATTAAACCTGGTCCAGTGCCACCGCTCGATCAATTATATTGCCGACATGCTGGAAAAGAAATACGGTACGCCCTGGTTAAAAGTGAATTTTATCGGTATCCGGGCCACCTGCGAGTCGCTGCGCAATATGGCGCTCTACTTTGGTGACGAAGACTTGATCCGGCGGACCGAAGAGGTCATCGCCAGGGAACTGGCTGAAATTGAGCCGCAGCTTGAGCCATATAGAAAGATTTGCGCGGGGAAAACAACCTTCTGCTTTGTGGGAGGGTCACGCGGCCACCACTACCAGGGTTTATATGAGGAAATTGGTATTCAAACGACGCTGGCCGGCTATGAATTCGCCCACCGTGACGATTATGAAGGGCGGGAGGTAATACCCGATATCAAGCCTGACGCGGACAGCAAAAACATTCCCGAGCTGCATGTTGTCCCGGACGAGCGCCGTTATCGCCCGAAGCTGTCTAGAGAAAGAACGGAAGAGTTAAAGGATAAGATTCCCCTCAGCAACTACCAGGGGATGAATATAACCATGAAAGATGGCAGCCTCATTGTTGATGACATGAACCACTACGAAACGGAGGAATTTATCAGAACTCTAAAGCCCGATATTTTTTCCTCCGGTATTAAAGACAAATATGTGCCTCATAAAATGGGTTTGCCGTCCAAGCAGCTGCACAATTATGATTACAGCGGCCCTTATGCCGGGTTTAGAGGCGCGGTGAACTTTGCCCGGGACATCAGCATGAGCTTTGCCACGCCAACCTGGAATTTTATCGACCCGCCGTGGAAAAGCAGGCCGTTGCTGGAGGGTACCATTGAAAAACCAAGCCAGGAAGGAGAAGCGTGACATGTTAGACAGTACGCCGAAGGAATTCATCGAGCGAAGCGGCGGGGTAATCAATCCGGCTAAAACCTGTCAGCCGATCGGAGCCATGTACGCCGCCCTGGGCATTCATAATTGCCTTCCGCACAGCCATGGTTCCCAGGGATGCTGCTCGTACCATAGAATGCATTTGGCCCGCCATTTCCGGGAACCAGCCATGGCTACAACCAGTTCATTCACGGAAGGCGCTTCGGTTTTTGGCGGCGGAGCCAACTTGAAGACAGCCATCAAAAATGTTTTTGCCATTTATAATCCCGATGTGATGGCTGTCCATACCACCTGTCTGTCCGAAACCATTGGTGATGATATAAGTACAATTATCAAAGGAACCGAAGTGCCCGAAGGGAAGCTGGTGATCCATGCCAACACGCCAAGCTACCAGGGCTCACATATTACGGGGTTTTCCAATATGACGAAAGGCATGGTCAGTTATCTGGCTGAAGCAACATTAGCAGCCAAGAAGGAGCAGGTTAATATCATCCCGGGTTTTGTCAACCCCGGGGATATGCGCGAAATCAAAAGGCTCACCAATCTGATGGGAATTAACTTGATCATGTTCCCCGATACCTCGGGTGTGCTGGACTCACCCATGACCGGCAGATTTGTGATGTACCCGAAGGGAGGCGTTAAGGTGGAAGAGCTGCGGGACACAGGCAATTCCAAACTCACCGTTGCGCTGGGGACCTATGCATCCAGCGACGCCGCCAACCTTTTGGAAAGAAAATGCAAAGTGCCGGCGGTGACTCTGAAGACACCCATAGGGGTCAAAGCCACCGATGAGTTTCTGATGGCCCTGCGGCAAAGCTTTATCAAAGAAGTGCCTTATCAGCTGGAAGAAGAAAGAGGACAGCTGGTGGATATCATGGTTGACACGCATTATCATTTTCATGGCAAGAGGGTGGCGATCTTCGGCGACCCGGATATTATCACCGGGCTGACTGAATTTGTTTTAAGCTTAGGGATGAAGCCTGTTTACGTGTTGACCGGGACACCCGGGGGAACAGTCGGCGGCCCGCAGGGAATATTCGAAAAAGAGATAGCAAGCATGCTGGATGAGGCAGGTATCGAGGGAAAAGTAAAAGCGGCGGGAGACCTGTTCAGGCTGCACCAGTGGATCAAGAACGAACCTGTTGATTTATTAATCGGCAATACCTACGGGAAATATATCGCCAGGGCGGAAGACATACCCTTCGTGCGGGTCGGTTTTCCCATTCTGGACAGAAGTATGCATCCCTATCTTCCGGTAGTCGGCTATAAAGGAGCCATGCGGCTGCTCGAATTGATCGGCAACGCCCTGCTGGACAGAGCGGACCGGGACGCCGGAGACGAGGATTTTGAGCTTGTCATGTAGGTGATCAGGAGTCAGTAGTCAGTATTCAGTAAACCAGGTGAAGGCACGGCGTTATCGTTAGTGAACGACTAGCGAAGCGCCGGTAACAGCACCCAGCGCAGTGAGGGTAACCGGACTGCGGCGCGAAACCAGCGGGCTACTAATGTTACGGTTTTAAGCATAAGGAGCTTTGAGGAGAACAGGCGCCTTCAATAAACAAGTCAATCGTCGCCTTTGCAGCGGCGCTAGACCGGTCCGAAACAAGCTGAGGTGCTGTCGGCGCGAAGCATTGGAGTGAACGGTGATAACGCTGTGCCTAGATACTGGTTTCATTGAATATATGAATTCTGAATGCCTGAATAGTAAACCTGTAATGTAAGACAAAGAAAGAAGTGTGGATAATATGAAAGCGGTTAACCTATTGGAACTGCCCGTGGAGGAAAGAAAAGAGTCCATCTATGCCAAAGGGAAACAAAAGCCGAACCTGAAGTGCGACACTGACAGCATTGCCGGGGTGGTAAGCCAGAGGGCCTGCGTCTACTGCGGCGCCAGAGTGGTCCTGAACCCGGTGACCGACGCTGTCCACCTGGTGCACGGCCCTATCGGCTGCGCCAGCTATACCTGGGATATCCGGGGCGCTCTGAGCAGCGGTTCCGACTTGTACCGTTTCAGCTTTTCCACCGACCTGAAGGAGCACGATGTCATTTTCGGCGGTGAAAAGAAGCTGGCCTTGGCAATAGACGAACTGGTTATTAAATATCATCCCAAGCTGGTATTTGTCTACTCCACCTGCATAGTGGGGGTTATCGGCGACGACCTGGAGATGGTGTGCAGGGTTGCCGCCCGCAAACACAGGATTGAGGTGATCCCGGTTCAGTCCACCGGTTTCGCCGGCAATAAGTCGGCCGGCTACCGGGCGGCCTGCGATGCTCTCCTGCGCCTGATCGAGCCGAAAAATAAGAAAGAGGTTAAAAAGAGTAAAAGCCTCAATTACCTGGGTGACTATAATCTGGCCGGCGAGGTCTGGATTATCAAAAGTTACCTCAGGGAGATGGACATAGACATGAACGTGGCTTTCACCGGCGACTCATCTTGCGAGACGTTGAAAACAGCCGCCATGGCATCCCTGAACATTGTTCAGTGCAGTGGCTCGATGTTTTACCTGGCCGGAAAAATGGAGCAGATCTATGGCATCCCTTATATGAACATCTCCTTCCTCGGGCTGGAGGATACGGCGGAGTCTCTGAGGAAAATCGCCAGGTTTTTCGATGATCCGGAAACTATGGGCAAGACCGCAGAACTAATCGAGAGAGAGATAAACGCGTACGGTGACATTGTCCGGGGCTACCGGGAAAAATTGCGGGGCAAAAAAGCGGCGGTCTATGTGGGAGGCGGATTCAAGGCAATCTCCCTGATCAAGCAGTTCAGGGAAATCGGCATAGATGTGGTAATGGTGGGAACCCAGACGGGCCGCCAGGAGGAATATGATACGATCAATGATCTGGTGGACGAGGGAACTGTGATTCTGGACGACGCCAATCCAGCAGAATTAGAACAGTTTGTTTTGGAGAAAGGAGCACACCTGCTGGTGGGAGGGGTAAAGGAAAGGCCGCTGGCTTATAAGCTGGGTATTGCCTTCATTGACCACAACCATGACCGCAAGCATCCTTTAAGCGGCTTTGTGGGGGCGGTGAACTTTGCCGAGGAAGTTTATGCGACTGTCTGCTCACCGGTCTGGCGCTTTACCCAAGTTCCTGCGGCTGCTCATGACTGTTTTGCCGGGGAGGCGGACAATAATGAAACTACCACGGCGTGAGGGAGGTGCGGTTTTCATGAGAATGGAACAAACCCACTGCCTTAGTGTCAACGAAAACCAGTGCAGCATGTGTATGCCGATGGGGGCCATTCTGGCTTTTAAAGGAGTAGAGGGTTCCATGGCAATCATCCACGGTTCGCAAGGCTGCAGCACTTACATGCGCCGGCATATTGCCGAACACTTCAACGAGCCCATCGACGTGGCCTCTTCATCCCTCAACGAGAAAGGGACTATTTACGGCGGGGAGGCCAACTTGAGAAAAGGGCTGGACAATGCAATAAAATTATACAACCCGAAAGTGGTGGGAATACTTACCACCTGCCTGGCGGAGACCATCGGTGAGGATATCGACAGAATGGCGGCGGATTACCTGGAGGAAAAGGGCCTTGTGGATTTGCCGGTGGTAACAGTTTCCACCCCGGGTTACGGCAACAGCCATTTTGAAGGCTACTTCCTGGCCGTGAAAAGGATTGTTGCTGAACTGGTAAGGCAATCTGTGCGGCACAAAGGGATTAATATCATTGTTCCCAACATCAGTCCCGCCGATATCAGGGAAATAAAGAGAATTCTTAAAATGATGAGAGTAAGCTACATTTTGCTGCCCGACTTTTCAGACACCCTGGACCGTGCTTTGGAAAGGCCTTACCGCAAAATGCCGGCGGGAGGAACGAAGCTGGCGGATATAGCCGGTATGGGCGGCGCGCAGGCCACTATCCAAATGGGCGTGACGGTTGACGAGGCTATTTCGCCGGGTCATTACCTGGAATCAGCGTTCGGAGTGCCCCTGTACAATGTGCCCGTGCCTATTGGGGTGCAAAACACGGACTTATTTGTAAACCTCTTGAAAAAATTGACTGGAAATCCGGTTCCCGGAAGCCTGGAGCGGGAAAGGGGAAGGCTGCTCGACTGCATGGTCGACTCCCATAAATATAACGCGTACGGTAAAAGCGTGGTTTTCGGCGATCCGGAGAATGTGTATGCTGTCGCCTGCACCTGCCTGGAAAACGGTATTAGCCCGGTGGTGACGGCAACGGGCGGCAAGGGCGGCAAACTGGCTGATCTTTTAAAAACCCGGCTGCCCGATGCCGGACCTGCCGCACAGGTTTTCTGTGAGACAGACTTTTCCCGTATCCGGGAAAAAAGCAGGGAAATGGAAGCCAATATCGCCATTGGCCATTCCGGTGGCAGGTACCTCACGGAAAGGGAGGGCATCCCTCTGGTGCGGTATGGTTTCCCCATTCACGACCGGGTGGGCGGCCAGCGGCTCCTTTCAGTGGGCTATACGGGTACTGCCATGTTGTTGGACCGGATCACCAATACACTTTTGGAAAACAAGTACAGGAACTACCGGAGGAACATTTACCAGCAATTTTACTATGGAACTATAAAGCCAGCCGGCAAAGGTCGAGGTGAAAAAAATGAACTGCGCCTGCAACCCGGTGCAAAACGGGAATAGAACTTTGCAACATCCGTGTTTTTCCTCTGAAGCCAAACATAAATACGCCAGGATCCACCTGCCCGTGGCGCCCCGCTGCAATATCAGCTGCAACTATTGCAGCAGGAAATTTGACTGCCTGCATGAAAGCCGGCCGGGTGTGACCAGTGAGATCTTATCCCCTGAAGCCGCCAGGGAAAAGTATGATTTTGTGAAAGACAGGGTAGAGAACCTGAGCGTGGCGGGGATAGCCGGGCCCGGGGAGGCCCTGGCCAATTGGGATGAGACCAGGTTGACCATTGAAGCAATTAAAAAATCCGATCCCCAGGTGATATTTTGTCTATCAACCAACGGTCTGACGCTTCCCCACTATGCCGGTAAACTGGTTGAACTAGGTGTCAGGCACGTCACTGTGACGGTGAACTGCCTGGAACCGGAAATCGGCAAAAGGATTTATCGGTACGTCGACTATCAAGGCAGAAGGTATCAAGGCGCTGAAGGGGCCGCCATTTTAATCGGCAATCAACTGGCCGGAATAGAACGCCTGACCGGACTGGGTGTGGCGGTAAAGGTTAATATAGTGATGATTAAGGGCATAAATGACGGGCACATCCCGGAAATCGTGAAAAAGGTCAAAGAATTAGATGTGTTCATGACTAATATCATGCCGCTCATCCCGGCCAAGGGGAGCGCCCTTGAATATCTGCCCCAGACACCAATGAAGGAAGTCAATAAAATGAGAAATATCTGCCGGGATGATCTGCAACAGATGTACCACTGCGCGCAGTGCAGGGCGGATGCCGTCGGCCTGCTGGGAGAGGACAGAGCCTTGGAATTTAGCGGCCTGTGGAGCAAACAGGAGATATTGCCGAAAACCGGCGAGCAGTACCGGAAGCAGTTCAAAATTGCCGTTGCTTCCAAGACCGGCAGGTTGATTGACCAGCACTTTGGCCATGCCACAGAGTTTGCCATCTACCATGTTGACGGAGAAGCAATCAGCCTGGTTGAAAAAAGGCAGATTATCAGCTACTGCAAAGGAATTGAGGAAGGTGAAAACAGTGAAAGGGTGAAGGAAAATACAATCGGAGCGATCAAAGATTGCCACGCGGTGCTCTCCCTGCGTATTGGCTATCACGCCAAGAAAAGGCTGTCAAAGCATAATGTCGCGAGTATCGAATGCTACGATACCATCGAAAATGGTTTGAAATATGCGGTTGAAAAGCTAGTCAATAAAGAAGCCATATAAAGATTAAGGGGAATGATGGCAGTGAATAAACCAAGGTATCATATTTTTGTCTGTACCAGTTCCAGGGTAAACGGACAGCAGAAAGGCTTTTGCCATACCAAGGCGTCCGTGGAAATAGTGACTAATTTTATGGAGGAGATCCGGGACAGGGATCTAGGCGGTGCAGTGCTGGTTTCCAACACCGGTTGCTTCGCCCTCTGCGAGCGGGGTCCCATTGTGGTTGTCTATCCCGACAACGTCTGGTACGGCGGGGTCACGCCGGAAAACGTGGAGGAAATCATGGATGAGCATATTGAAGGCGGTAGAGTGGTAGAAAGTCTTTTACTTTGATTTAAAAAAAGGTTAAGGAGAAAATCAATGCCGGATGATATTGCCGTATATATTGGGGAAGATGGCCGGACAGCCCCCCTGCTTGGGAGGGGCAGGCTCGCTGTCTACCGGAAAGAGCAAAGCTGTTGGACTATCCTAAAAGAAAAAGAATTTCCCTTAAGCCGGACTCCCGGCCTGCCGGAGCTGCGCAAGATAATGACAAATATGCGGGATTTTCTGGGCGAATGCAAAATTTTCGTAGGACTTTCCATCACCGGCGTACCTTATTTTGAACTGGAAAAGGGCGGTTTCAGCGTATGGGAGTACGAAGGCAATCCCTTAAGCTTTCTTGATCATATCCTTGCGGAAGAAAAAGATTTGCAGATGAGGAGAGCCGCCGGTGAGCGCGGGGTGAACCAGGTGGCTCCCGTGGCGGTTGCCGAGGGGCGCTACCGGATTTCCCTGATAGATATTCAAGAAGGGAACACCGGCATCACCACGAAACAGGCCTTGCTTCCTTTTATCCGCAAAGGTGAATTTTATGAGCTGGAAGTGTTGTGCAGCCATGTCCCGCCGTGGCTGGATGCCGAGTTGACGGCAGGCAACCTCTGCGGTGAGAAAAGCGAAACAGGTAATAATGAAGTTAGGATTACAATAATCAAGAAGTGCTGCTGCCAGCTAGCAGGGCCGAATTTGATCTGAGAGCCGCAAGCCCCCGGATCATTAAATTTTGGCCACGCACGGGCCGGATGGCGAGGAGATTCTTTCCTTACCATATGGCGCCCGGTCCGTACGGCGGCCATTTTGCCTACATAACAGCAGGCGGAATACCTTAAGGAGGTTGTAATGCATGAACGCTACCCTCATATCATCAAGTGCGTCAGCACCAACGGCCTGATGCTGGAAGATAGCCTCGACCAGCTGGAATCCGTCGGGGTCAAGACAATAACCGTGACGGTAAACGCATCGTCGTAAAAGAAGCCGGCGCTTTTATCATGAATTTGATACCGTTTTTCCCTCAGGCTGAATTCACCCTGCTGCCTGCTACCAGCAACGGTCTGCTGGATGGAGCCAAACAGGAACTGGAGCCGATAATCCGTTAGACAAAAAAAGGCTATCAGTGCTCATAAGGGATTTGAAGATCCACCGGTTTTATATGAGCATGATATCCTTCCCGGCGGCGTATGTGTGCGCGAGTGCGTCGGCCGGGTTTTTTACAGAAAGTTAATAATATATTAATAAACGGTTAAACTTCCGATAACATAACTTTAACGAGGCTGTTTTATAGTGTAGTGGGGTGGTTTGGGATGCCGTTAATCCTGGTTGTGGACGATGAGGTCAATATTTTGCAGCTTCTGAAGTACAACCTGACCAAAGAAGGCTACCAGGTTATTAGCGCGACCAATGGGAGCGATGCAATCAAGCTGACCGGCGAAAAAGCGCCGGACCTGATTGTGCTGGACAAAATGCTCCCGGAAATGGACGGCTTTGATGTGCTGCGCATTTTAAAGGCCAACCGGCAAAGCGCCCCTATTCCCGTTATTATGTTGAGTGCCAGGAATGAAGAACTGGACAAGGTGCTCGGGCTGGAATTGGGTGCGGATGACTATATCACCAAGCCGTTTTCACCCAGGGAACTGGTGGCCAGGGTGAAGGTTCATTTACGCCACGGGCTGATGCTTCCTGCTGAAGAGGGGCCGGCGGAAGTTAAAGAAATCAGGGTTAACGGTTTGGTCATACAGCCGGAGAAGTATGAAGCACTGCTTGACGGGGTAAGACTGGAGCTTACCCAAAAAGAATTTGAGCTGCTGCACCTGCTGGCGGCAAACCCCGGCCGGGTTTTTACCAGAGACATCCTGCTGGAGAAGATCTGGGGCTATGATTTCGACCGGAAATCCCGCACTGTGGATGTTCATATCAGCTACTTGCGCCAGAAGATTGAAAAAGACCCGGCTAACCCGGAATATATCGAAACGGTGCGCGGGGTGGGCTATCGTTTCCGTGAATTTCATTAAAAATTTGTGGCATAAAAAAATGAAAATAGTATCAAGGAAAATAGTTTCAAGGAGGAAGTGACTTGCTGAAAAATTCTAAATTAATAATTGCTGTTGTGTTGTGCCTGGCAGCGGCGGCTATGTTGGCCGGCTGCGGCGCGCAGGCTCAACAAGGAACGTTGTCGAACAGCATTACGGCGGTAGGTTCCACCGCCCTGCAGCCGCTGATGGAACAGGCCGCAACCCAGTTCATGGCCGGGAACCCGAATGCCAGGATCGTGGTGCAGGGCGGCGGCAGCGGCACCGGCCTCACCCAAGTCGCGCAGGGAGCGGCTGACATCGGTAATTCAGATATATACGCTGAAGAAAAGGAAGGTATTGACGCTTCCCAGCTCACCGACCACCAGATTTGTGTCGTCGGCATGGCTTGTGTGGTAAACCCGGCCATAACCGTCGACAACCTGACCAAACAGCAGCTGATTGACATTTTTACCGGCAAGACGACCAACTGGAACAGCGTGGGCGGCCCTGATCAAAAAATAGTGCTGGTAAACCGCCCGAAGGCTTCCGGCACAAGGGCGACGTTTAAGAAATACGCGCTGGGCGGCGCTGAAGAGGCTTCCGGTATTGAAGAAGACTCTTCCGGCACAGTTCGTAAAATCATTAAAGAAACTCCCGGCGCGATTGGCTATCTGGCGCTGTCTTATCTGGACGGTAGTCTAAAGGTTGTCAATCTGGACGGTGTGACGCCCGCTAAGGAAAACGTTATCAACGGCAAGTACCCGGTGTGGGCCTATATGCACAGTTACACCAAAGGCAAGCCAGGCGGTGCGGTGGACGCTTTCTTGCAATATATGCTGTCAGAGGATGTGCAGAAGAATATAGTCCCGCAGTTAGGCTATATTCCTGAAGCTGATATGAAAATAACAAGGGATGTAAACGGCAAAATTAAGGATAAATAATAAATAATCAAGGCTGGGGGGGCGGGACACGGGAGTGCCGGCCCCTGATTAATATGATTGCGCTGTTTGTTTATGCAATGTTTATTCGGGGAGGAATTGTATATGAGTTCCATTTGCTCGAAGACCGTTCGCATAGTCAAACTTTTTATTAGTTTATTGAACAAGAA
Source organism: Pelotomaculum sp. PtaB.Bin117 (assembly GCF_002067195.1). Taxonomy (NCBI): domain Bacteria; kingdom Bacillati; phylum Bacillota; class Clostridia; order Eubacteriales; family Desulfotomaculaceae; genus Pelotomaculum; species Pelotomaculum sp. PtaB.Bin117. The sequence continues at coordinate 31,607 of NZ_MVQM01000036.1, forward strand.
CCAGACCTTCCCCGGCGTCATGACCAAGATTCGCTGGGAATTGGCCGGGGATGCCAATCCTCTCACCGGCTTGTCCGGCAATATTGCTTTGGAACAGGAACTGCGCAGACGCACGGCTGAGAAACTGCCTATCTGTGCCGTTTACGTCGACCTGCCGGATAAAATATGCAGAAAAAAATATGGATTATCCGGCGGAAGCCGCATTATTCTGTTTACAGCGAGACTTCTGGCTAACATACTAAAGAAATATGGCGGAAAGAAGGACTTCCTGGCTCATATTAAAGGCGACAATTTCATCGCGATCATTGAAAAAGAGCGGGTAGGCGCATTTTGTGAGCGTACCATCAAATACTATGACAGTTTGATCAAGTCTTTAGACGAGCAGGAGAAGCGGAAAATAAGCAGAAACCTGATCTACACCCAAGAGAGTCTTCCTTTTATATCAATGTACGTGATCGATTTTGGAATAGGCGAAAAGATAGACTTAAAATTTATATTGAAAAAGGCGGGACAGTTAAAATATTATTCAACCCCCGCCGATGGCAGTACATGTGTTCATAAACCCTCAAATTAATTCTGAGAAAACATGTCTTTTACTTTTACCGGGTTAATTAACGTGTCTAACTTCCGTCTTTTTTTTGATCTGGCCAGCCGCCAGGTCGATTTTTTTATTATTTAGAGAGATATACATGAAATTAATCTGAATTTAACAATATTTAACAAGGCGATAATAATAACCTAACCTCGCTCAGCTATAATTTATGCGACATCATATTTGTAGATAATACTGCAACGGTCAGCTTGACTGGGGAGGCAAACAGCTTGACGTCATCAAAAATATCTGTGGAAAGACTGAACCTTTATTACAGGGATTTTCAGGCTTTAAAAAACGTAAACCTGGAAGTTGAGGAAAACCAGGTTACAGCGCTTATTGGACCGTCCGGCTGCGGCAAGTCGACGTTCTTGCGCATCTTGAACAGAATGAACGACTTGATCGAGGGAGTCAGGGTGGACGGTATGGTACTTCTGGACGGTATGGATATCTACCGCCAGGACGAAGACGTGGTTAATCTGCGCAAAAGGGTGGGTATGGTTTTTCAGCGCCCCAACCCTTTTCCGATGTCGGTATATGATAATATTGCCTACGGGCCGCGTATTCACGGGGAGAAGAACAGGCGCAAATTGGATGAAATCGTAGAAAAAAGCCTGCGCGCGGCAGTCCTTTGGGACGAGGTGCGGGACCGGCTTTATAAGTCGGCGCTGGGGCTTTCCGGCGGCCAACAGCAACGGGTATGTATCGCCCGGCTGCTTGCAGTGGAACCGGAAGTGCTGCTTATGGACGAACCCACTTCAGCTTTGGATCCGCTGGCAACTATGAAAATTGAAGAGTTGATTCAAGTATTAAAAAACGACTACACTATTGTCATTGTAACCCATAACATGCAGCAGGCCGCCCGTGTTTCCGGTGTCACCGCTTTTTTCTTAAACGGCGATCTGATTGAATACGGCAATACCGAAGCAATGTTTACCAAACCGTCGGATCAGCGTACTGAGGATTATATTACGGGCCGTTTCGGCTAAAATAGGCATAGGTGTTTTTATACGTTATGAAGAATCATCATACCGTGAGCAATCATAATATAATATAATGTAAATTCATCATTATATTAATTGGCAGTCGATGAAGGGAGAAAAAAGTTAAACATGAGGACCAGAACAACTTTTGACCAGGCCTTAAGTGAACTCCAGCAAGATATTATCCGCATGGGCTTTTCTGTGGAAGAGGCCATTGCCCATGCGGTGGAATCCCTCGTCGGGCAGGATGAAATTAGGGCCCAGGGTGTTATCGACGGGGACGTGCTTATTGACAACCAGCATCAGCTGATAGAGGATAAATGCCTCAAGCTTATTGCCACCCAGCAGCCGATGGCCAAGGACCTGCGGCGTATTGCGACGGGACTGATGATCATTACCGATTTGGAACGAATGGCTGATTTAGCGTGTGACATTGCCAAGATAACCCGTAGGATAGCCTGTGAGCCCCTGATCAAGCCTCTGATTGACATTCCGCGAATGGCGCAAATAGCCCAGAAAATGGTAAAAGAGTCCCTTGACGCTTTTGTGCGGGAGGATGTGCAACTGGCCGTCTCGATGGCTAAAGAAGATGATTTGGTAGACAGTCTGCATAACCAGGTCTTCCGGGAGTTGCTTTTATATATGATGGAAAATCCCAAAACCATCAACCAGGCAACCGCTCTCATGTTCGCCAGCCGCCACCTGGAGCGGATTGCCGATCATGCGACCAACATCGGTGAACGGATTGTTTACCTGGCGACCGGTGAGCGCAAAGATCTGAACGATTAGGTATATTATTAAACAAATCGCTGACAAATCAGAAATATTGGTATTCTCCTCTCCTGTTCCCGGTATTGGTAGCCGGGTTTTTTTTTATCCTTTCATTATGTTCCATTATTACTTAAATATAACCTTTATTTAACGAAGCTTTAATTCGCAAGTAAACATTATTTAACATCAGGGGTATATATTAAAATCATACTTTTTACCAACCATGAGCATTGATAGAAAAAATGTGCAGTGGGGGGTGTTAGCATCAATTCCGTATTAACGAAAGTTGCCGGTCTGTTCGAACGATTTGTCAACTTTGCCAGTGTTAAGAGCAGCTGCAAGATCAGGTCCGGAAATTTGGAAAGCCGGTTGCACGATGCCGTGCGGGAAGCGCAGGGTGCAGCCAAGAGCTCTATCGACCTGCAAAAAGCAAAACTGCTGCATGAATTTAGTGAAATTCTTGAAGGCGCAGGTTTTAACGCTGTATACCAGCCCATCGTTTCTTTTCAATCAGGCTGCGTTTTAGGTTGGGAAGCACTTGCCAGAGGACCACTGGACAGCTATTTTCACAGCCCGGATGTGATCTTTTCCTTTGCTGAAGAGGTAAACCTGCTTTACCCGGTGGAAAAGCTCTGCCGTCGGATTGCCATAAATCAGCTTGGTGGATTGGAGGCCGACCAGAAGCTTTTTTTGAATATTCATCCCCGTTCGCTTGGTGATCCGAACTTCGTCAATGGTGAAACCATCAAGTTAATTAAGGAAATGGGCTTAAATCCTGGCAATGTTGTTTTCGAGATAACCGAAAGGCATTGTATTGATGACTTTTCCTATTTTAACAAGACTCTTGAATATTACCGGGGTCAGGGCTTCCTCGTGGCGGTTGACGATGCCGGCGCGGGATTTTCCTGCCTCCAATCGATTGCTGAAATAAGACCGGATTTTATCAAAATCGACATGTCTCTGGTCAGAGGTGTTCATAACAACCGGGTGAAGAGAGCGCTTCTGGAAACATTCACGACGTTTGCCGAAAAAATAAGCTGTTCGATTATCGCCGAAGGCATTGAGGAGGAGGAGGAGTTAAATACGCTCGCCAGCATGGGCGTGCATTACGGGCAGGGTTTCTTTATCGGCAAACCTGCTTATCCAAAAGCGCTTATTAGTGACGATGTTCTCGCAAGAATAATACGCCTGGCCTCCAACAATCGCAACCGTATCTGGAAGCCTGCCTTCCCGGTGGGCAGCATTGCTGAAAACGCTGTCAGCGTTGACAAGAACACTCTGGTGCGGGAAGTCAAGAAGATTTTGGATAATGACGAGCTTCTCGCGGGCGTGGTGATAGTGGATGAAGGAGAACCCAAGGGGTTGGTCATGCGCCACCTGTTATACCGCCATCTTGGCATGCAGTATGGGGTGCCTCTTTATTACGAGCGCCCGATCTCTGTGATTATGGATGTCTCTCCGCTCATCGTGGAGGAGGATGCAACCATCGAGTTAGTGTCTCAGGTGGCCATGAACCGTGATCGAATCAAAATATACGATTACATCATTGTAACAAAAAACAATTTGCTAAAAGGGGTAGTCTCGGTCCAAAATCTCCTGGACACCATGACCAGGATCCGCCTGGAGCTGGCCAGGGGCGCCAACCCCCTAACCGGTTTGCCGGGGAACATTGCCATAGAGCAGGAGTTGCTCAAACGCGCAACTGAGAGCTCAACCTTTAGTATTGTCTACTTTGATTTGGATAATTTCAAAATATATAATGACAAATACGGTTTTGAGAACGGTGATAAAGTCATTTTGTTTACTTCAAAATTATTGAGCAGTGTAATCAATAAATACGGAAGTGAAAAAGACTTTCTTGGGCATATAGGTGGAGACGATTTTATTCTGGTTACTGACAGAGAACGTACAGACACGCTTTGTAAACGGATCATCAAGTATTTTGACCGCCTGATTAAATCCTATTATCTGCCGGAAGACCGAAAGGAGGGTAGGATTCCCGGGTACGACAGGAATGGACTGGCCAAGTGGTTCCCATTCATATCCGTGTCCATGGCTGTTATTGAGTGCGAAGGAGGTGAAAAAGCGGATTTGAAGACTTTGTCTGAAAAGGCTGCGCAGCTAAAATGTTATGCCAAATCCATTCCCGGCAGTGTATATGTTCGTGACCGCAGGAGCAGGGTTGGTTTTACAGAGAGTTAATAATCAATTAATAAACAGTTAAACTGGCGGCAACTTGTTTTTAACCATGCTGTTTTAAACTGAAAAAGGGTGATTTGAGATGCCGTTAATCCTGGTTGTGGATGATGAGGTTAATATCCTGCAGCTTCTGAAGTTTAACCTGACAAGAGAAGGCTACCAGGTAATTGAAGCAACCAATGGGCATGACGCGATTAAGTTAACCGGCGAAAAAACACCTGATTTGATTATTCTGGATAAAATGCTTCCGGAACTGGACGGCTTTGACGTGCTCCGCATCTTAAAGAACAACCGGCAAAGCGCTTCCATTCCCGTTATTATGTTAAGCGCCAGGAGTGAAATGCTGGACAAGGTGCTCGGGCTGGAACTGGGCGCGGATGACTACATTACGAAACCATTTTCCCCCAGGGAACTGGTGGCCAGGGTAAAAGTGCACTTGCGTCGCAAGCAGCCTTCTACCGAAGAGGAGGTTGCGAAAGAGGCGGTAAGGGCGAACCGTTTGGTAATCCAGCCGGAGAAGTACGAAGCGTTGCTTGACGGGGAAAGACTGGAACTTGCCCAGAAAGAGTTTGAACTTCTTTACCTGCTGGTGGCTAACCCCGGCCGCGTTTTTACCAGGGATGCGCTGCTGGAAAAAATCTGGGGATATAACTATGACCGGAAATCACGCACCGTGGACGTTCATATCAGGTACTTGCGCCAGAAGATTGAAAAAGACCCGGCCAATCCTGACTATATCGAAACAGTGCGCGGAGTGGGATACCGTTTTCGTGAGACGCGCTAAAATATTGTGGCTTTATTTCAGCCACTTTGTATATAAAAAAAGCATATAAGGAGGAGAAAGATTTGCTGAAAAAAGTAAAAGTAATAGTGGTTGCCGCACTGTGCCTGTCCGTTGTGACAGCGTTGGTCGGCTGCGGCGGGCAGGGCGCTCAGCAAAGCACGGATAACAAGGCGGCCCAACAGTTATCCGGCAACGTCACGGCGGTAGGTTCCACCGCCATGCAGCCGCTCGCGGAACAGGCCGCGACTCAGTTCATGGCCAAGAACCCGAATGTGAAGGTGGTGGTGCAGGGCGGCGGCAGCGGCACCGGACTTACTCAAGTTTCACAGGGAGCGGCCGATATCGGTAATTCGGATATTTTTGCTGAAGAAAAAGACGGTATCGACGCTTCTCAACTGACTGACCACCAGATTTGTGTTGTTGGCATGGCCGCGGTAGTTAACCCGGATGTTAAAATTGACAACCTGACCAAGCAACAATTAGTCGATATTTTTACCGGAAAAACTACTAACTGGAAGAGCGTGGGGGGTCCTGATCAAAAGATAGTCCTGGTAAACCGTCCGAAGGCTTCAGGTACACGGGCGACGTTTAAGAAATACGCCCTGGGCAACGCCGAGGAGGCGGCAGGCATCGAAGAGGATTCCTCGGGCACAGTTCGCAAAATCATTAAAGAAACTCCCGGAGCGATCGGTTACTTGGCGCTGTCTTATCTGGACGGCAGCGTGAAGGCCGTTAGCCTGGATGGTGTGGCGCCCGACAAGGAGAATATTACTACCGGCAAGTACCCGGTATGGGCTTACATGCACAGTTATACCAAGGGTCAGCCGGGAAGCGCGACAGAAGCTTTTTTGAACTACATGATGTCTGATGATGTGCAGAAAAACATAGTGCCGCAGCTGGGTTATATTCCTGGCACTGATATGAAAATAGTCAGAGATGTGAACGGTAATGTTAAGAATAAATAGACGCATACGCCGCGAGTGGCTCCGGCGGAAGACGAATATTTGTGTTCAGAAAAGCTGTTAGTGTGTTAAAAGGGCCGGGTCCCCGGCCCTTTTTCAACTAGTTCATTGTTGGAAGCGGGAGTGATTTGGATGAAGAAAAGTTTTGCCAAGGGAGTATTTAGGCCGAACAGCGAATTGCTGGGCAGATTCCTAACCATGGGGGCGGCGATTCTGGCAATAATTTCTGTTGTAACAATTGTATCGTTTATTACCGTAAAAGGTCTGTCTACTTTTATAATCAACGGGGTCAGTGTGAAAGAATTTCTATTCTCCACGCAATGGTGGCCCGACCGCCTGCCGGAAGATGGCGGTCCGCAAGTAGGCGTGCTGGTTTTTATTTTTGGGTCCGTAGTAATCGCCATGCTGGCTGTTCTTTTGAGCGCGCCGCTTGGCATCATCTGCGCTGTATTTATGGCTGAAATCGCACCTTCTTGGGGACAGCGGTTTTTGCAGCCTGCAATCGAACTGCTGGCCGGTATTCCGTCCGTTGTATACGGGTATATCGGCTTAAGCCTGTTGGTTCCTTTTATCCGGGACAATATTGGCGGCATGGGTTTTAGCATACTGGCCGGTTTCCTGGTGCTGTCAATAATGATTCTGCCCACTATCGTCAGCGTGTTGACGGACAGCCTGAGATCTTTGCCCCGTGAATATAAGGAGGCGGCGCTGGCACTGGGTTCCACCCGCTGGCAATCAATCTATCATGTGCTTATTCCGGCTGCCCGTTCCGGTTTAATCACGGGTATTGTTCTGGGTTTGGCCAGAGCTTTCGGCGAAGCCCTGGCTGTGCAGATGGTAATCGGCAATATGAGAAAAATGCCCACGTCAATTATGGATCCGGTGATTACTTTGACCAGCGCTATTACCATGGATATGGGCAACACGCCCATGGGCTCATTGTGGAACAACGCGCTCTGGTCGATGGGCTTGTTTACCTTGATGATGTCTTGTTTTTTTATCCTGGTTTTGCGTTTTGTTGTGCGTAAGGGGGGGGTTGTCCGGTGAATTCACGCCGCGTCGATCGGATTGCCACTGCGATATTTTGGGCCGGCGCTCTTGCGGTTATTTTTTTTCTGGGTGCCATAGTCTGTTACATACTTTATCATGGAGGAAAGTATATCGACTGGGCCTTCTTAACAAAGCCTTCCCAGGTAATCAGCGCCGGCGGGGGTATTGGCCCGCAGATTTTCAATACTTTTTATCTCCTGCTGCTGTCCATGTCCATCACCATTCCCGTAGGTCTGTTAGCCGGGGTTTACCTGTCTGAATACGCGGGTGCCAACAAGTTTACCGAGGCTATCAAGCTTTCTATCGAGACCTTGAATTCTCTGCCTTCAATTGTTGTCGGCCTTTTCGGTCTCCTGGTTTTCGTCAATATGACCGGCTGGGGTTATTCGCTGCTCTCGGGCGCTCTTGCCCTGACAGTGCTGAACCTTCCGTTCATGGTCAGGATCACCGAGGAATCTATTCGCGGTGTGCCGGCCGGCCTGCGCGAGGCGAGCTTGGCCCTGGGCGCCAACCGCTGGCAGACGATCTGCAAAGTAGTATTGCCTGCTGCTTTTCCCGGTTTGATCAGTGGTATCATTATCACTTGCGGCAGAGTGTTTGAAGAGGCCGCGGCGCTGCTGTTCACCGCCGGCATGTCCAGCCCGCCGATGGATTTCAGCCAGTGGAATATTTTCAACGAAACCTCACCTCTCAACCCGTTCCGCCCGGCGGAAACCCTGTCTGTTCATATATGGAAGATTAATACTGAGGGGCTTATCCCAGACCTGCGCAGAGTAGCGGACGGCTCCGCGGCGGTGCTGATTCTGTTCGTGCTCAGCTTCAACCTGACAGCCCGCTGGCTGGGCAGGAGAATACACCGGAAGATGACGGCGACTTAGGGGCTAAACATGAGGTGGTTAAATAAGGCTGTTAAGGTGTAAAGCGGGAGGTCGAGATAATGGCCACCAATTTGCGGAGTGATAGGGATACCTGCCCAAGCAGGGGGATGGAGATACCTGGTAGCTGCAACTATGAATGTCCGTACTGCGAGGGGTTTATAAAACGGAATGGCTATCCATATGAAGTTCTATGCTCACATCCAAACGCTAGGAGGTATGAGGATCTTTTAAGTCATCAAATCTCCTAGCTTTCTTTTAGTTTTCTCTCGGTTGATCTTTAGCCGGCGGGGATATACTAAGAACAGAAGATCCAGAGAATAAAAACATTCCTGTAGCCGTGGACAGTAGACAGCAGTATCGTGTATGATTAAGGCAAAAGAAATATGCCCGAAATGTTATGAAGGAGGTGTTTTAATGAAAAAATTACTTTGCCTCGCAGCCGTTTTTTTAATGTTTTCTTTGGTCGCCGCCGGGTGTGGCAATGTACAGGACGTTACAGATGGCGTTAAAAAAGTTAATGATAGCATCCAGGATGTCAACAAATCAGTTCAGGATGTCAACAAAAGCATACAGGATACAGTAAACAATTTATCGCCTAATGAGGGAAATAACGGAGCGGAGTCTGGATCTGAGTCTGAAGCTAATGAAAACGGAGGCGAGTCCGGGGGAGAGGGCGAGGAAGAGTAAATCCGAACGCATATCATCTGGTTCAAGGCTTACGCCCTGGGCCACTTTTGTTTTCCGCAGCAGGTAAAAAAATAATTAATTTCAGGAGGTTTAATTATGGGATTTTTGTCTAAGTTCTCACGTTCATCAAGTAAAGGACATCATCGTCACGGAAACCATGGTAGTGACTAAATGATAAATTCATCGCCTCAACGAGTTAATGAATATGAATCTAATGGTATGTATAACAAGGAGCGCGCCGCTGCGCTTATAGTTAACACCCATTCCCGCAGGGGGCAAAAATTTTTCCGTGCGGCTAAGGACGAATTAACTAAACAAGGGATCTCGGTTGCGGCTTCATACCCGGTTAAATATCCGGAGCGTTTGCCTAAAGTGGTGCAAAATGCGGTAAAGCGTAAGCATAAACTCATAATTGTCGGCGGAGGGGACGGAACAATAAGTTCGGTAGTGGATTATTTTGCCTGTCAGGATGTGGTGCTTGGCATACTGCCATTCGGTACGGTAAACAGTTTTGCGCGAACGCTTGGAATACCTTTAGACCTGAAGAGGGCTGTTGAAGTTATTGTCAATGGAAAAGTGGCTGATGTGGACCTGGGGAAAGTAGATCATGATTATTTCTCAAACGTAGTTGCCATCGGTTTATCTGCAGATATTGCCCGGTACATTTCCCGTAGGCTTAAAAAGTACACAGGTATGCTGTCTTATGTCCTGATGGGAATGCGGATCATGTTTTCCCATCGCCCTATTGAATGCACGCTGACCATGAATAACGAAGTATTCAAATTTAATACACACCAGGTTGTGATAGCCAATGGCGGGTACTTTGGAATAACGCCGTTTGCCCAAAATGCCACGGCGGATGATCAGGAACTGATGGTTTTCGTTATGGATACGCCGCACCGTTGGCATACGTTAAAACTGTGGATTGCCTTCCTGCTTCGAAAAGCGGCAATCTTTCCGCAGGCCCGTTTTTTTAGGGTGAAGGAAGTAAAGCTTGAGGCTTTGCCGTCACAGTGTGTTGAGGTGGATGGTGAAATAACTACGAGGACACCGGTTAACATTTCCTTGGTTCCAGAAGCGCTCAAGGTTATGGTACCTAGTCAACATTATCAAGGTCAAGCCTGAATGTGAACTAAGATGACGGTGACGCAGGGTTAATTAATGCGTAAAATTAAAGATGTAAGTAATTTTACAAAGACGATAAATCCGAGCTAAACTCGGATTTTTTTTACATAAATATAATATTCAGTTTACAATTATTTAAATTGATATTTAATGATAATTTACATACTATTGGTAACATATAAAGAAAGGGCGCTAAATGAAGTTGGTAGATGTAAAACAAGAATAAATGGGAGGTCGCTATTATGGTCACCGATTTGCAGGATGATAGAGATATCTGTCCGAGTACAGGTATGGGTATCCCTGATAATTGCGAATATGTATGTATGTCCGCAATGTGAGGATTTACAAAACGGAATGACTATCCGTATGAAGCTTTATGCTCACATCCAAATGCTAGGAGGTATGAGGATGTTAAGGAGACAATTTCAGTTGTTTGGGACATGGTGGTTTAATTTAAAGTTTCA
>NZ_MVQM01000037.1:0-17510 GCF_002067195.1 Pelotomaculum sp. PtaB.Bin117
TAATTATGGTTATTCCTCTGACTTCGCAACCTTGTCTTATGAGATCTCTTAACCTAACTGCAACCTGATCTTTTAACACATGATACCTATATTTGGTTATCCACACAAAGTGGTATTTTATGTCATATATCGTGTGGCTTCCCTTTTGGTAATCTGCCATATCATTCACCTCATGGATGAATGTTACATCTACCTCTAAGCAGAGTCAATGCTAAAGGCTTTTCGCCTAAAGGCGAAGGTTTTGGGCCTGGTACTTGGAAAATAAAATCGCTAATTGTTTTAAGATTAAGCTAAGTTTCTCCCTTAATCAGTTCCACTCGACGATCCGCCCGAATAAGCCCACGGCTTTTGAAAAGCCAGCTTTAAATAAGCGTGGTTCGCCTTTAGATCCAGTAAACTTTTCTTGGCCTGCACCAGGGCAGACTCCGCCGCGGCCACATCCGCGCGGGTGTTCATGCCGACCTGGTATTTTACATTGGCCACGCGCAAACCTTCTTCCGCAAGCTTAACCGCTTGCTCGGCGGCAGGACAGTTAAACTCTAGCGAACGTACTGAATAATACAGATTTCTGGTAAGCAATTCCGCGGCTTCTTTGGCACTCATAGAATCGTACATAGCCTGGGTTACCGCGTCTTCACGCGCCATATACGGCGTATATTGCCCTGTGTAAAACATGGAATCTTTCGCGTATTCCTGAATTTTTACCTTTTCACTTGCCAGCCATACGGAAGGGCTGGCTTCAAGAACGTGGTTGACGGCTACATTGAGGTCAATATCTTTATCCAATGGCTCCAGGTTTAATTCGTCTGTCAGCACCGGGCGATCCTGCGGTGATAGGCCGATAGTTTGATTAAACGCCACATAACCATTATCCAGGTCGTTTTGCGCCTTGTCAGCAGCCGATTTTGCCAAAGCAAACTTGGCTTCCGCGCTGATCAGGTCGCTATCTGAAATCAAGCCCACCCTGCGCTGTACTCTGGCCTTTTGCAGGTCCAAATCAGCCTGTTTCATGGCTGCCTTGTTCGTTTCCAGCGTAGCAATGGCCTGCTTAATGCCCCAATACTTTTTGCAGGTACTCAGGACAACGCTGTCCTCTTGGATATCCAGACTCTTGTAGGTCATCCGCCACGTAAGATCGGCAGAGACAACATTTGCCCAGGCTCTCTCAGTTGCCGGATCACCCGGCGGTGTCGTCGGAGAAAAGTGAATATCCTCTGCCGCATCCTCCCGCAACCACTTGGTCCGGTCAATTTCCACAGTCGCCTTTTTAACGGCATTACTATTAGCCAAAGCGCGCGCGACAGCATCATTCAAGGTCAAGTTCGGCTTAGCCGAGTCTTCGGCCCAAACCGGCAGGGCCGTTAGCAGGATAAACAGAAACATAGTCATAGATACCAAGAACTTCTTCACATACATCACTCCCGACTCCGTCCATTTTTGTTAAGTTAGTTAAATATATGCTAACTAAAGTATATTTCCCATTGGACAAAGAGTCAATATGTTTTAATACAAAGCAGTATATTTATCATAAAAAAAAACGGGTTCCCTAAGGAACCCGTTTTTTTAAACCAGTTAATTAACTGTTACAGTTTGAGTCGCATCATCCCAGTTAATGTCGCAGCCGAGGGCTTGAGCTACCCAGCGGACCGGCAACATGGTGCGGCCGGGATCCACGATTTCAGGAGCAACGTCCATTGAGAACGATGTGCCGTTGATAATCATGGTATTGTTGCCGATAATTAGCTTGACTACAGTGCCGTCTTTAATCAAAATGACACTCTGGTCGGCTTCATTCCAGATGATGTTGTTGTCGGTAATACCAACCGCCTGGGCCACAAACCTGACCGGCAGGTAGGTACGATCGTTCTTCAGGTAAGGAGCGGCATCCATGGTTACTTCTTTGCCATTTACGGTGAACTTGCTGTCGCCGATCTTGAAGATGACTTTGTTCTTGGTTGTTGTCGGAGCCGGGGTGACGGTCTTGGCTACTTCAACTGTGGTCGCCGTGTCTCTGCCGGAGAAGCACACTCCATTAGGTCCAGTGGCATAGAAAGTCCTACCACCGACAGCTCCCGCTGCTAGGTTAGCTGGATATGTGTTGTTAATCTGGTCGATAGCAGTGCCCTTAACTTTAAAAGTTATTGGGCCTTCGGGCACGGTGCGGTCGATTGTTAATTTGACGTCAGAAATTTCAATGGTGGAAGCCGTGGTGCTCTGGCTCTTAATCGGGATAGTCAATACTCCGCCGTCCTTGGTGACGCCATTAGTGTCGATGGAGAGGTCGCCTTCGCTTACCTTAACAGTCGGAACCTTGGACCACGTTACTCCGGTCGGAGCATTGACTGTGAGGTTTTTACCGTTAATCAGGACTTCTTTGGCGCCTTCAACGATCTTGATTGTGCCGCCGGCCTGTTGTTGCAAACCGATGATGACTTCCGGAGTGGTATCAACAGTGGCGGTCAGGGCTTTCACCGCTTTACCGATTACGATTTCCTGGTTGTCGATACCGGCGCCGTCTACTATAACCTTGATGTCCCCGGTAAAGTCAACAGCCACGTCAACCTGCACGTTCGTGAACTTGAACTTGCCTTTGGAAGCTGCGCCAACATTATTAGTAGTGAATTTAACCTTGCGGCCGTCGCTGCCAACCGCGGTTACACCAGCCGCTGTAAAGCCCAGGTTGCCGGTGGTTGTAGGATTATTCACGGTAGCCCATTTCACGCCTTCCGGCAGTTCCATGGTGATGGTACGACCGTTCAGGATGCTGTCCGCCGCGCCTTCTTCAATGTTGAAGTCGCCGACATCCTGGTTCGTACGGCCAGGTGTGACATCCTTAGGATCTTTCGCATTAACGAGCTTGATGCTGTATTCCACGTACTCACCGATTGTTACAGTGCTGGGGTCTACAGAGCTGGTGCCGCTCACCGCGACATCAACATTGCCGAGTACTGCTTCCGAATCGTCCACATTAACGTCGGCCGCAATCTTGTAAATTGATTTCGGGTCAGTTGCCGCTGCCCTGCCGATATTCATAACTCTAAAGTCAGCAGCATCGCGTGTTGCTGTTATGTCTGCTGCTAATCCGTCAGTAAGGTTGGTAACAACGCCGTTGCCGGCCCATGTTATCCCTTTCGGGAGCTTGAATTTCACGGATGTAGCTTCAGGAGCGAGGGCAGTACCTTTTATGGCAAATCGAGTATTTTCCTTAAGGTATATTTCTATCCTACTGCCAGTAGTGCCGGCATTTGTGAAAGTCAATGTGGCATCGCTTACATATGCTGAAACTTTACCGGAACCGGCAGTGCCGACCACGGCAGAACCCGGTGAGAAGTCACCGGCCAACTTATCTATAGTGACCTTGATGTCGCCGTCTGCAGAACTGGGAATAGTGACATTCGGAAGGGTAAGCAGGAGGCGGACATCATATTCGGCAGCTGCCGCTGTGTATGTCACTTTGAATTCACGAGCGCTTACGGCAATAATACCGGCATTGGAAAAGCGGCCGTTTACGTCAGGCGCTGCGGCAGCGGCCGCGGCTGCAAAGTATCCGGCAGCAAAAGTACCGCCGCCGCTTTTAACTACTGAAACAACCGGGCTGTTTGCTAATGCTGTCCAGTCAATGGCAAAATTAGTCGGTAATGTTACAAGGATAGTGCTGGTGCCAACTGTCACTTGCGGAATGTCAATCTGGATAGTGCCAAGGCCCTGAATGGTATCATCATTCAGCACGGTAGGCGCGGCCAAAACCGAATAGGTAGATGAAGCTCCCGCCGGTCCAACCATGGGTACCAGCATGGCAACCAGGAAAGACAGCGTCAGCAAGATCGAAATGATCTTTCTGTTTCTTTTAATCTTCACTTATTTCCCTCCTAAGAAATTTTTCTTTTAATTAAGGATTACTCAAGGCTGTTTCCGGACGGTACACGCCGGCCAACCCTGTACACAAGCGCTTTCATCCCCCCTTAAATATAGTGTAATAATTTAGCGAACATTGCGGCAAATCTGCTGCGAACGCTGCTGCTTCTGTGGTCGTCACCTGTGAAGCGGTAGGCAACGGACAAAGACATATTCTACACAAGCAGACAATTTCCTGCCGGACAGACTGTCTTTTCCTTCGTTGCATCCTGACTAGTTAGACAGCCAACCAACGCCAAAAGTTCCATCATCAGCGAAAAAATTTTTACCAATGACAACCAATGACAACCGGGTACTATAAAAAACATCATTATATTAATTGACACTATACCGGAGTCCCTTTATAATAACTGCGAGGCGCTCAGTCTCAAATACCCGGTAATGTTACACAAATTATCCTTGTCATATAAATAATTTTTGTGGGCCTCCCGCGACCGGAAGGAACTTTCTCCGGCCTAACTGTGTCTAACAGGTAAACGGGAGGCATTTCGTATCGCAAGAGGTGAACTTCCCGTGGATGAAACCAGTATATTAGTAAAAAGGGCAAAAGAGAATGACCTTTCCGCTTTTGAAGAACTGGTTCACATCCACCAGAACAGGGTATACGCCCTCTGCCTGCAGTTCTCCGGCAACCACGACGATGCCCAGGATCTAGCCCAGGATGCTTTTATCCAGGCATACAGGGCGCTGGGAAGTTTTCGCAACGAGGCTGATTTCGGAACCTGGCTGCACCGCATTACAGTTAATATTTGCCTGAACTCCAAGCGTAAGAACAAAATGAAGCCGCTTTCACTGGACGAACCGTACCAGAGCGAGGACGGGAGCGAAATAAGGCATGAAGTGGCCGGCACGGACGGCGACCCGCTCCGGGATCTGGAGGAGAAGGAATTTCGCGGTCTGGTGCAGGCAGCCTTAAAAAGTCTTTCGGACGAACACCGGGCAGTGCTTATATTAAGGGAAATTGAGGGCTACAGCTACGAGGAAGTTTCAAGCATGATCGGCTGCTCCCTTGGCACGGTTAAGTCCCGGCTCAGCCGGGCGCGGCAGGTCATGCGCCGCAGAATGACGGAACTGGCGCGGGAGGCCGGTGAGGATTTGCCCGGCAGGCGATAGAAGAAGGTGACAGTAAATGGATTGCAGCAAAATATTGCTTTTGATATCGTCCCACATGGACGGGATGCTTTCAAAAGAAGAAGAAGACGCGCTGGCGAAACATGTGGCGGGTTGCGTGGCTTGCGCAGGAGAACTGGCCCTGCAGGAGAGACTTTCCGGGGCGCTTCGGGCGATGGGCCGGGAAGAAATACAGCCGCCGCAGGATATCGGCGGCCTGGT
Organism: Pelotomaculum sp. PtaB.Bin117; assembly: GCF_002067195.1. Taxonomy (NCBI): domain Bacteria; kingdom Bacillati; phylum Bacillota; class Clostridia; order Eubacteriales; family Desulfotomaculaceae; genus Pelotomaculum; species Pelotomaculum sp. PtaB.Bin117. The sequence goes on from NZ_MVQM01000037.1 coordinate 5,248, forward strand.
GACGAGCAAACTGCGGGCCGGTCAGCGGAATACCGCTATCCGGCAACTGCCGGCAGCCTGGCGGAAGGCCGTTGCAGCGGCAGCCGCCGTTTTGCTCATAGCCGGCGGTTCGGCGGGGGTCACCACCGGGTTAAAACTGGCCGGCAACGGAAAAGTAGTCGGCTTTGAATCAGCCCCTTACGAAGTCAGTACAAATGAAGGCGGCGGTATCTCAACTTCAGGCGCTCCTGAAGAAGGCAGAATTGTTCCGCAAGATGAACGAGCCCAATTGCCCGGCAGCGTGAACACTACAGATGAAGCCCTTATAGAAAACACTCAAGACAATGAAAACAAAACATTGAAAACCACCGGCGATGATACCGGATTGACTCCGGGAAATTCCGGGGCTGGTGATAAAACTGCGATCGCCGCCGTATCCCCTGAGGGTGAAACACGGGTTTTCATGAGCAGCGGCATGACTGTTGCCAGCACTCTCTTAAAGATAGCCGTTGACGACCTGAACGACGCCAGGATTAAAGCGGTTTCGCTGGCAGCCGGCGCGGGGGCGGCTACACAGACATTCCCGGAACAAAGCGGGGGCAAAAAGATACTGGTTTTAAGGATCACGGTGAATTCCGACCAGGCAAGCGGATTGATCACGGCGCTTGGCAGGCTGGGGTCAGTGGTTGACAGACAGGATGAAAGCAGGGACATCGCTCCCCTATACAATGAAACACTAGTCCAGTATCGCGACCTGAATTCACGGATCAGTATGGCCAAGGACAACGCGGAACTGCAGCAATTAGAAGCACAGGCCGCATCCTACAAACAACAACTGGATGCCTGGGAAGCTGAAAAAGGCAAAAGAGTAATAGCTTTATGGCTGGAGGAGCGGTAATATAGTAAATTTGGCAAGGATGTTTATTTCGTAACTTTTATTTCAATCGCTGCCTCATCGTCAATTTCACCGGGTAAAGGATCCAGATAAGTAATAGTCACTTGGCTGTTTGTTTTTACTTCACCCTCCCGATCTCCATCTTTATTTACTATCCGCGCAAAATCATAATGATTAAACCAGACTGGTTTGTTCCCGGAGGGATCCCCCTTTAAATACAGCCGTCCGCCCTCAATCCTGTCCACCTTGCCGGATGTTGTCTTCACTTCAAGGAGGGTAACTTTTACAACCTGTCCTTTGGCTACCTCCACGTCCACAAAATCACCCTGTTTTAGTGAGGCAAAATCCTTCGCGGCTTTTTTCCCCCCGGTTAACACGGCTTGCCATGCCAGGGGCAAAATTAAATCGTTTACGTGCATATCGCAAACCACAATTAAATTATCCTTACCCAACATCACCATCTTAACGGATCCCCTAATATTTTCTGTTTTCAAAGCATTATCTTTTTGTTCCAGAGAATTAACCCAGTTTACCCGCTTATGTCCGTCCAAGATCAACTCACACCGGAAATTAACAGCTTCTTCCAGAGCTCTTTTCTCCCCCGCGCGGTAGCACTGGACGTTTTCAGCTACCTGGAGCTTCTGTACGCCGAACAGTGAAGTGAGCGCTATCTCCCTGCGGTTTTTATTGTTCTCAATACCAGAAATCCACCCTGCCAGGCGCCTTCCGGAAGGTATCTTAATCCATCCCCGGTCCACCAGTCTGCTTAAGATTACCGCCATTTCAGCCCTGGACAGGGATTCCTGCGGCCGGAAGGTGCCGTCCGGGTAACCGGACATTACCTCAGCATTAGCAACCGCTGTAATAAAGATTTGTTCCGCAGGTTTAAGTTTACCCAGATCTGAAAAGGTTTTGGCGGAAGTTATTCTTGCCGATGCTTTTTCTTCAACCGGCGCTGATTCATTTTCAGTGGCAGGCGGCACAAGGTACATAGCCCGCGCCAAGAGTTCCGCCACCTCAAGCCGGGTGGCGGCTCCCTCATCATCATAGCCATCCGGGTCATCCAGCGCAAGAAAGCCCTTTTTCACCGCAAGGTCAATGTAGGACTGCCCCCAGGGTACCTTGGGCGTTTGTTGTGCTTTCACCCTGCCAATTGAACTCTGATCATTCTTCTTATTATATTTAGTTGCCGGTTGCTCAGCCTCCGATGTCAAACCGCCCGACCGGACAATTAACACTACGGTTTCCAGCCGGTTCACCAGTTGATCGGGTTTAAAAGTATGATCAGGATAGCCTTTAACCAGTTCCAGCGCCGATAAACGCGAAATATCGCTCTGTGCCCAGTGGTCATGTATATCTCCAAAGACAACAACATTCTGACCTGTTGCCGCCATGGCGGATGAACAGCAGCACCATAATGACAATACCAGGAATAACAAAATATTTTTCGAAAAATAAACATAAGAACAGTGTTCTTTCCATTTTCTTTTATTACTCATCTTCAGCCTCGTCTGATCCAAGCGGTATATCTTCGATTTTATAAATGCTCCCCGCATCCGTCACCACATAAAGATATCCACCCGGTCCAACCATGGGCTGCATGGATACCTTATCATCCAGGGTTAGCTCCCAGTCCAACCGTCCTTGCTGGGTCACTGCCAACAAGCGTTTATCCTCCGTTCCCAGGTAAACACGCTTACTGCTTTCATCCACAGACGGCCTGGAAATAGCCTTATATAAAGGTTGATGCCACGCTTCCGTACCGTTATTTTTGTTTACCGCATAAAGTCTTTCACCGGCGCAAAAATAAACTAAGTCATGTTCGGATGGAGTAGGGGCCGTCAGATCGTCATAGGACAGATGATAACTCCAAAGAGGACTGCCGTCACCCTTGCTGTCGAAGGCGTAAACCTTTCCTTTGCTCATCTCGTCTATTTTGGCGGGATTAACAGTGACGTAAATCCGGCCGTCCTTGCCTGTCACCAGATTAGCTCCCTTGATCTTACCAAGAGAGTAGCGCCAGTAGATCTTTCCCTCTTCGCTCAGCGCCATCAAGGTAAAACCTTCCTTTTTCTTGCCAAGGATAACAAATACAACCTGATCGCTCCCTGCGCATGCCAGTATTTCCCAGTCTAATTTCATCTTGGTGCTGTCGGAAGCTCCTTGTTCCCATTGCATTACCATCCATTTATAGTGTCCCGCTGTGTCGACAGCATATAGTCCTGAGGGCAGGTGCAGGTATAACAAACCCCCTGGGCCAGTAGTAAGTAGTGCCGCTGTTTTGCTATTACCCTGATATATTTTAAAATTCCATCCTTTGCCGCCGTTTAATTTTACCTCCTGAATCAAAGCACTACCCGGGATAAAAATAGATCCACGCGAGTCAAACACCGGACATCCCGATTTATTGCCGTCCGGTAAATTATTCTCCCATAGTTTATGGCCGTTCTCATCCACTACAGTTAATTTATCTCCAGATAGCGCATAATACAGGCCGTTAGGTCCTAACTGCAACCCGTATGTCAGTTTACCTATTTCAGTTGCCTGCCAGACAACACGGGGCAACCGCTCACCATAGCACTCGGCGGGCGGTCCAGGTAATACAAGAAATAAAAACAAAGCAATAACCAAAATAATCATCCGGCGTGACAAAATAAAAAATCCTCCATTTTTAAATCATAACAAAAAAGCTTATAAATCATAGCGTTATTATCCCTGCTAAATATCGCTCACAGATATACAGAAACCTTTCCAAAAGGATGGTCATCTCTCCGGCTGTAACCGTGCCACCCGGTACAAAGGATCCGCCCGGATTACCATGGAAAAGCCCGGCGGCAGTGGTTCCGGCAACGGCTTTGGAGGCCCAAGCAGGTATTATGCCGGCATCCGCGTAAGATAATTCAGGATAAGAATTAATTTCAATACCAAGATCCCGCAGGACAGATGCAAAAACCACGGCGGCATCAGCCCGGCCCAGTTCGCCGGTTGGCTGGAAACTGCCGTCAGGATAGCCGTTGATAATGCCACGGGCCCGCGCTTCAGCCACAATTGGACGATACTTTACGGGTATATCCTCCATATCGGAAAAAGGCGGAGGCCATTCATTGGTATCAGGCCATTGCAGAAGTCGTGCAATTATAGCGACCGCCTCCACCCTCGTCAGCGATACTTCAGAAAAACTGCGCATATCACTTCCTGGCGCTGTGTCAGCCATAACTCGCACCAACACCCCTTCGACGATTCTTGAAACATCAATATCATTACCGCCGCTGCTTGCACTGTCAGAAAGGTTTATCTTCCTGCCGCAGACCCCTCCCGTTCGCCGGTCCACAGCTACTAGGGTAAAATTATTTTCAACTTTATAGTCCTTTTTAAGGAAATAAGTGAATCTACCTGATTCGTCCAAGGAAATTGTTTGCTTGAACCCCTCTTTTCCCCACATTTCCACTATAGTATTGGCGCCGGCCCTGCCGGTCACCGCCAAACAGCCCTGAAGCGGTATTCCAGATACGAAAAGCGATGGCGGCGAAACGGTCGAGCGGGCGTTTACCGACACCAGTACATGACCTGTTGGCAAAGGGGCAGTGGCATACTCCAACTCAACCTGCTCTCCAGGAAAGAGATCTCCCGGCAATACCGGGTAACCGTTTTTATAAAAGCGGGTTATGCCTGAAGACCGGTACTGTTCACCTCCACCGGTGATGATAACACCTTCAGCTTCATTATATTTTTTAAATATTTCTTTACTATAAAAATTTTCTCCGATATCCAGCTGCCACACTTCCTTGCCGGACGGGTCTGTCGTGACCCTGACCAGGCGCCCTGATGCTATGGCTTCATCTTGCGTCCTGACCCCCCAGCGATAGATAACTGTATCCGGAGTCAGGGAAAAGGAACGATAACAGCCGTTAGTATCCAGTAGATAGAATTCCCTGTCTTTTTTAGTGAAATCAATTATCCTACCGTAAAGAACACTGCTATACACCACCATGCCGATAGCCTCACCGGTATCCGGTAAAATCGCTGCTGTTACATGATCTCCCGGTTTGATCTCGTCGATACTGGAATCCTTCCTGTCCCTTTTCACCGGGGCGCCAGGGAAGGCCCTGATGGTGGCGCCGTTATCCATCTTGATCTCGCCGCTGGAAGCGACAGTTTCATGTACCGTGCCGAGAGCAACTGTCCGCTTAACTGCCAGGTACTGCACCTCGCCGGTGGATGGCGCCAGCCGCAGGCGCACAGGCATCCCCGGCAAGGCTTCCTCCAGTTCATCAAGAGCGCCTGTGCCGAAAAGCATATCTGCCGTCTCAACGACTTTGTAACTGTCCTCGAAAGAACAAGCGGCATCATCTGATAACCGGTAAGATCCCCCGTTTCCCATGAGTATAATTTCTTTTTGCCCGCCTACATTACGCATTGCTGAAACTACGCCTACACGCTCAATATAAGCTGCGCTTACTTGACGGATTTGCTGGTCAACCGGGTTAATCACCGCGTTAACCTCCACACCCGGCGGCAGTTCACTTGGCGCTACAGTCCGGTTGTTGTTCAACACGATCCCCCCGGCGTCACCGGCAAGACTATAGCCTCCCATCCTGGCGGACGGGCTGATTTCCGTAAAAACAGTCCCTCCCGCCGTCTTGAGCGCCTTTACCCCCGTGGCGCGCCACAAGCGGGCCGCCAGGTAGACTCGCCGGGAAGTCCGGTATACTTCCGCCCCGGGGAAAAGGTGGCCGGCGTCAACCGGGGCGATGTTATCGTTAACAAGGTTTATCAGCGGCAAATCAGCCGTGCTGAACGAGGCGCCGTCCGCCAATTCGATAGACCGGCCGTCGGTATTCTCCACCATACCCTCAGCCGGAGCCTGACCCCAGGTCAGGGCGTAGTCCTGTGAGATCACAGCGCTGCCGCTTACAGTATTCCGGCGCACACCCGCACCAATCACCTGTACTGTATAATCTCCAGGCAACGGTGAGGGCAGGCAAACCTGTTCCACGTTGTTTATCCTGTCCGGCGAATTGCTGCCGAGGAAACAGTTGCCGTAATAAACCCTGCCGTCAGGCGTCCGTACGAGCAGGTCGAGGTCGTTCACCAGTGCTTGGGCGCTGCCTGGTTCGGCTGGCGGGTCGGTCCAGGTCAGGGTAGCTTTGAAAGGGGACGCGGCATCAGAAACATGGAAAGTATAAGACATTTCGTTTCCTTGGGATACCCCGGTCAATTCGTCGGCTACCTTGAACGAGCCTTCTTTCAGCGCGATTATCGTCCCGGTCAGGTCAATTACACCGAAGCCCGCTAATGACGGGCCATCTGTTGTGGGACGTGAGCCGTTGATTAGCGTCCCCTTAACCATGGCTGCCGATGGGGCGGTAATATTCATATATTTCTTAAAATATTCCAGTAAAATGGTTGCAGAGCCGCCGGCAACGGCTGTGGCCATGCTTGTCCCTTGCATGCGCGTATATTCCGGGTATCCTGGTAAGTTGCCTTCGACCAGGCGCGACCGGGCGGAAATCACTGCGGAGGCGGGAGCAAGAAGATCGGGCTTGATCCGCCCGTCCCCAGTTGGTCCGCGTGAAGAGAAATCCGCGGTTGCCGTGGTATTGTCCGCGCCGGGCACGAAAGCCGGGCGTGGCAATACTGAAGCGCCAACAGTCAGAGCGTTCTTGCTGTTGGCTTCGGTGGTGAGTGTCCCGGCAGACGGCCCGCTGTTGCCGGCGCCGAAGATTGCAAGGAAGTCAGGGTAACTACGTATAAAGTCGTCAATCTGCGCAGCCGATTCCTGGTAGACATCAGGACCGCCGCCCCAGCCATCCACATGAACCCTCGCGCCCGCCGAATAAGCGGGCCAAAACAGATCAGCCAGATTGGCCGGTATCTCCGGTTCACCATCCTTGTTCAGGATGCCCTGGAAATAAATACTGGCGCCAGGGGCCACGCCGCGAAATTTTCCGTTGGAAGCGGCCCCTGTCCCCGCGACTGTGGCAGCCATATGAGTGCCGTGCCCGTTTGGATCATCAGGAACGTCCCGCCCGGCCCACGACTTCAACAACACTACCTTGGGCATTTTACCGGGTGTGCTCTGCAGGTCGGGATGCAGGTTATTTATATTTCCCGTGTCCAGACCCGAGTCGGCGATGGCCACAATCTGACCTTCTCCGGTGAGGCCGCCCGGCACGACAAAACCCGGCGCGTTTACCGCCGCGGCGCCGGTAATATCTCCGGCACGGTCATTGAGAAAAGAAACCGTGTATTTTGTGCCAATTACTCCATGGATCTTGCTGTCTTTTAATAACGAGGAAAAATCAAGAAGATTTTCATAAGGAAGCAGTAAGGTTAATATCAAAAGAAAAACAAAAGTTAAGCAAGCTCTAATAACTGATAAACCAGTTAAACCCTTACGTGACAGTATGGAACAACGCATAGGAAACCCCCTGGAAGAAATGCCGCGTCTTTTTCGATAAATTAACACATTCGACAACTGTTGAGAATTTCCTGTTAAATCAGAAAAATAGTTAATTTAGTTAATAAAAAATTATAGTAAGCGAGGGTTTATTCTCCAGTAAAATAATTCATCTCTATCAAATCCGCGGCAGCCTGCCAATCATTGACAGGGCCCTGCCGGTACCCCTGGCTACGCAGGAAAGCGGATCTTCGGCGATGTATACAGGCAGGCCGGTTTCCCTGCTGATTAATTGGTCAATCCCGTGCAACAGCACACCACCGCCAGTCATGATAATGCCCTTGTTGATGACGTCTGCGGCTAACTCGGGGGACGTGCGCTCCAGCACATCTTTAACCGCGCCCACTACCAGATCAAGTGGCTCCTTGATTGCTTCATGCACCTGGCGCCGGTTGACCGTAATAGCCTTGGGCAGCCCGGAAACCATGTCACGCCCTTTTATTTCCATTGATTCTTCCTCCGTACCGGCCGGGAACGCGCTGCCTATCCCAATTTTCAGCTCTTCCGCGGTGCGCTCGCCAATCACCAGGCTGTACTCTTTGCGAATATACTTCACAATCGCCTCATCAAGCTTGTCCCCGCCGATTCGCAGCGAGTTGCTGCAGACAATGCCGCCGAGCGAAATAACCGCAATATCTGTAGTCCCGCCGCCGATATCGACGACCATTGAGCCGCTCGGCTGAAAAACATCCAGACCCGCTCCCAGGGCGGCGGCAAAGGGCTCTTCGATCAAATGCGCCGTTTTGGCCCCGGCCTGGATGGCTGCCTGGCGCACCGCCCGCACTTCCACTCCTGTGACGGCGGAAGGGATACAGACCATCAGGCGGGGCCGGAACAGCAACTTTTGCCCGCCGTCAGCCTTGGCGACAAAGTAGCGGAGCATCTTCTCCGTAACTGAGTAGTCGGCAATCACGCCGTCACGCAGCGGCCTGATGGCAACAATATTGCCGGGAGTGCGCCCAAGCATCCGGCGCGCCTCGGAACCCACAGCGATAACCCGGCCGCTGTTCCTTTCCACAGCCACGACAGATGGCTCTTGTAAAACAATACCTTTTCCCTTTACGTAAACCAGCACGTTTGCCGTGCCCAGATCCAGACCGATATCACTGCCGCCAAGCATTAGCTTGTCCCCTTTCAGAACCGGTAAAATTATGCCTGTCCATTGTTATTACTTATCATTGCAAATAAAGGTATTATATTCTACTCCAAGCGACAAAATCCTGTTACTTTTGCGGCTTTCCGTGCAAATCTTTGTATTTTCTGCGGGTAGCTTCTCCACCTCTGAGGTGGCGCTCCGCTTTATTGTATTCAAGAATATTTTTTATTTCCCGGGCTAGTTGCTTGTTGAGAGAGGGCAGACGCTCCGTCATATCCTTATGAACCGTGCTTTTGCTCACCTGAAAAACCTGGGCGGCCCGCCTGACCGTGGCCTGGGACTCCAGGATGTAATCGCAGATATCAAGTACCCGCTTTTGAATATAATCCTGCATCGCCCTACCTCCCGTATTAGTCGTAGGTCCGGGCATCAAACGCCGGTTATAAAGCTAGAATCCCTGCGTCTGTGCCGGCTTCCTTCGCTAGTTAATATATATGCGGATGTAGAGCGGAAATGTTACGGTAAAAAATAACAACCCGCTTTCGCGGGTTGAGTAGTCAGAATTCAGTAGTCAGGAGTCAGTAGAAAGAATTCAAAATGCCTCAAGTATATGCTTCCAGCAATTAACTAACCTCTTACTACTGATTACTGAATACTGACTACTGACTACTGGTTTTATAAGTCGTTATCTCCGCGCCGCTGTAATAGTGACTGAGAATAACGCGGTAGCTGTAGCCGTGCTCAGCCATTCCCTTGGCTCCGTATTGGCACATCCCGACCCCGTGGCCGTGGCCGGTTGTGGTAAAGGTGAGGAAGCCACTGTTCACCGTCCAGGTGAAGTTTGTGGAACGCAGACCGAGCAGGTCTCTTACTACTACGGCGGAAAACTGCCTGCCGTTGATGAGCAGGCTTTTTGGCCTGCCCGTACTTGTTCTTTCAATTAATTTTAACTCTGTGGAAACATTTTTACCGCCAGTTACCGGGACCGCGCTCAGGCTGGTGCCCAAAGCCTGGTCCACCTGTTCCAGGCTAAAAGCGGCAGTTTGAACAGACCGCGGGTCCGCGTCATAAGGGCAATGGACGCTGCGCAAGTAGGGAACCTGAAACTGCCAGACATCTTCAGAGTTCTCTGTCCTGCCACCACAAGAGGCGTGATAGGCCGGATCAATCAATTCACCGTTCCATGTCAGAACCTGACCGGATGTCTCGTCCACCGCTTTCTTAACTTTATAGTAGTAATTATAATAGTGCAGGGTTCCCCAGCGGTTCTTCAAATCCTCTCTGGATAGCCAGGCTTGCCCGTGTGTCGGGTCATCGCATACGTCGGCGCCCGGGTGGAGTGAGTTGACCACGACACCGGCGCCCTTTCGCTTTACAATGTAGGTTCTGGCGGCGACAGCCTGCGCTTTTAACGCGTCAAGGGGAAATTCGGCGGGCATTTCAGCAGCGACCACCCCAACCAGGTAATCTTCCAATTGCAGCGGCTGAATTTTATTTTCCTTATGTATATACATCTTGACTATAGTCACGCCCGGGAAAAACTTTGCCGGGATTTGCCTGTCCGCCAGATAAGGAATTGACAAGATCAGAGCAGTAATTAGAAGTACTGCGCCAAACAGCAGCCTGCGCAAAGAGAACACCGTCCTAAATTGGTACTACTTAAGGGTCAGGAGTCAGAATTCAGGAGTCAGTAGTCAGTAGAAAAAATTAAGAACTAATTAGAAAATATATTTCCCGAACAGGTGGACCTTATCAAACTCACGGCGTGGAGCGGTGCTTGACATAAGGGCGATTTTGAGCCCTAATTTAAAGAGCGAGTTCACCTGAGGATAAGCGAGGGAACTGTTTGAGTGAGTGAAGCGAGCGAGTTTGACCGAGCCCGAAGGTGAACGAGCTCATGGCTGAGGAAAGGGGACACACCTCCCTAACGGGCCTATCTTTGGGGTCGGAGGAATGTCCCCGATTAAGTGGGGCGAATATGAGCCCGTTGGCAAGCGCCACTCCACATACCACAAGCACGAACAAGTACCTTCTGGCATACAAGTAAGTCTTCGAATGTTTTCGCCGTTTCTCTCATTCTGACTACTGAATTCTGACTCCTGACTACTGATCTATTATATTTTCAATACTCCGTAAGAATAACTGGTGACGCCACATAAATAAACGTGCCGTGGGAAGACGGACTGCGTCTTATTGCCACATTCAGGTTCACTTCTTTCCCGGTGTAGCGCAGGTCGCGTGAAAAACGCGCGCTATAACCGGTCAGGCTGACCAGATTATCCTTCACAACTCTCTCCTGAACAGCCGCGCCTGCGCCGCTCATCAATTCCTCAGCGCGGGCTGACAGTTCATCATCACTCATATCTCTATCGATCCAGCCGGAAATAGAAACGGCCACGCGCTCATCTTTACCACACTGTTTTAGAGCTTGTCCGATCCGCTTTTTATAAATATATGCTTTCCTGTAATCATTGGCCGCCAGATTGACCATAATGTGAGATGCTATATTCCCTTCAGGATACTCCATTACCTGTCCGAGTACGGAAATGGGGCTGCCGTCAGGCAGCGCTCCTGTTATTTGGTTGCCTCGGGCGTATGCGTTTTGCCAGTTTTCCGATTTACAGGCAGGGATGTTCAATCCCAGTAGGCGGGCAGCCATGGTGGACATTTCCTCCGGTTCGCCCGCGTTTGGTATAGAATCGTCAACTTTCACCCAGCCGGTCACGTGGATAGTTCTAAGTTCAGCCCCAGAAGACTTCAGCAAGTTCAGCAATAATGTTTCCTCACTGTTCGCCGCAAGAAGCCTTTGACCCACCGGCGTCAGGAACAGTAACAAAACGGTTAAAGCCAGCACTCCGAATGCCAGCAACAGTCTTTTTTGTTCTTTTACGGGCATAATTTCCTCCAAAAAAGCAGAGAATCCTACACCCTATTATTACCATAATTTACCTGACATATACTTAACTACTCAGGATTTGGTAATCAGCAACCAGGAATCAGAATGAGAGAATGATTTATCGTCTCCAATATTCTGAATTCTGACTCCTGAATTCTGAATACCTGAAGAAAAAGGGGCCGACTTATGTCAGCCCCCGCGCAAACAATTCTCTTTCTTTAACGGCCTGCCGCCTTTAAGCGGTTGACGGCACGTTTCAGCGCCAACTCAGCCCTGAGCACGTCCAAGTCGGGCATCTTGGCTGCAAGTCGCTGCTCCGCGCGTTGTTTGGCCGCCTCGGCGCGGTCAACGTCGATATCTTCCGCCCGTTCGGCTGCCGTGGCCAATATAGTCGCCTTGCTGTTCCTGACCTCAAGAAAGCCGCCGCTCACAGCAATATTAAACTTCTTACCTTCCTGCTCTATGCGCAAAACGCCTATTTTCAGTGCGGTAATTAGCGCGGCGTGATCCGGCAGAATACCGAGTTCGCCCTCGCTGCCCGGCGCCACGAAAAATCTGATATCTTCGCTGAAAATCTTTTTCACAGGTGTTACAATATCCAGTCGCTGGGTCTTTTCCGACATTTAAATCCACTGCCTTTCCATATGCGGCCTGCCGACCGGCAGCTTTTTACCGGCTGCAGGTCTAGCCGGCCAGCTTCTTAGCTTTCTCCACGGCTTCTTCGATGCCGCCCACCATGTAGAAGGCGTCTTCCGGCAGGTCGTCGTGCTTGCCGTCGAGAATTTCTTTGAACCCGCGGATGGTTTCCTTAACCGGAACAATCTTGCCGTCCATGCCTGTGAAGGCCTCCGCCACGTTGAATGGCTGCGACAGGAATCTCTGCATTTTCCGGGCGCGCGCCACGATGGTTTTGTCTTCATCGCTCAACTCTTCCATA
>NZ_MVQM01000038.1:0-17290 GCF_002067195.1 Pelotomaculum sp. PtaB.Bin117
TGTATTGGGGGGATTGACTAATGGCAAACCGGAGAAAAAGCCAACAATTTGAGGTCGTTGTGGTCTACGATGAAAGTGGGCCGACTTTCGATGAGCTGTTACATTCCCCGGAGGTAATGGCATTGTTCGAGGGACTCCTGATATCAAAAAAACTACTCAAACCGGAATTTAGGAGCATCAACAGCCAAAACAGGTTTTTTCCAAAAGCAACCCCTATGATATAATTAATGTAAATAATGAGTTGTAGAGGTAAATAACAAATGATGACTGCTATCGGTGGTAATAATTATACACGTAATGAGTTGTTAGCCTTGATCCCTAAGATCGAGGCTATTATATATGCCAGGGTTTCCACCGCTGACCAGGCAAAACACGGTTACTCCCTGGAATCTCAAGTAGAACGATGTGTAGAGCTGGCAAATAAAAAATTTGGATACAATGAAGGCCAAATTATGGTTATAACGGAACCCGGAGAGTCGGGTGACAACCCTGACCGGCCTGGAATGAATCATGCTCTTTTTCTGCTTGAAAATGGGGTAGGCAAAAAAATTATTATGCTTCATCCGGACCGGATGAGCCGTTTTCTTAAATTGCAGAATGTCATAGCCGACAGAGTATGGGGTTCCGGTTGTGATATTGAATTCGTGGAGACGCCCGAAGTAGATCCGAATAATCCGGAATCAATGCTTTTCTTTAATTTGCAGGGTTCTATCGCTCAATATAATAAGGCTAAAATTCTCGCTAATTCAAAGCGTGGTCGCATGACAAAGGCTAAAAACGGAAAAATCCCGGGACTCCGGAGGCTATACGGTTATACTTTCGACAAAGAGCTGGACACACTTGTAATAAACCTTACTGAGAGCGAAATATACCTGCTGATGGTTGATTGGTATTTAAATGGTAATAACGGGAAGGAAATGACCTGTTCCAGTATTGCCAGGGAATTAGCTACAAGAGGTGCACCTGCTCCCGGGGGTGGGGACAAATGGCATCAAGCTGTAGTAAGTAGAATACTCCGCCGTGAATGTTATACGGGTAAATTCTATTATGGCAGAAGCGAAGTAAAACAAACAAACGGTAAAAAGATTCAAGTTCCAAAACCGAAAGAAGAATGGATTTGCATTTCTATTCCTAAAATCATAGATGAGGATACTTACCAAGCTCTGCAAGAGAAAATGACAGGCCGGGAAAAGAGGGCCCGCGGCCGGCAATCGGATAATTACCTCGTAAAAGGGATCGCTCGCTGCGGCCGTTGTGGGTCTGCTATCATTGCCGGGCCCCCTACGACCTTGAAGGGCGGTAGAAAGCTCCGGTATTATACTTGCTGCCAGAAGACCAGAAAATCTTTTAAGGTAGGAACGGGTGAAAAGGTGAATGTTTGTTACGGTCGGTCCTGGAGACAAGATGTCGTGGACGAATACGTCTGGAGTTTTCTTGAAAGCCACTTAAACGACCCCGATGCCATCATTGCCGATATTATAAAGCAGCAGCAGGATATTAAAAAAATCGACGAACTAAACAAAAAGAAGATGGGGCTGGAGAAAACGATTTCGGAAAAAAGGGAAGAAGAAGGAAGATGCCTTAGCCTCTACATAAAGGGCTTAATTAAATCTGAAGAACGGCTTGAAAGTATGGTCCGGCCAATTCAGGAACAAATCCAACACTTACAAGAAGAAGTGTTCTATGCTGACCAAGCACTCCAGACAGCCAAGACTAAATATAATGAACTGCAAGCGATAAAAGATTCTATAAATGAGTATAGGGATATCCTGGAATCAGAGAAAATGGAGTTCGAAACAAAAAGAGCTTTTGTTCGTATGTTTATAAGTAAAGTGACTTTAAAAGAGAATCAGATAGAGATTGTGGCGAAGTGGAAGCCAGATATTAAAATAGAAAAGGCTTTAAACAATCAACATAGTATAGTGCATCATAGTCAAGAGCATGGAGGACTACCGTGACAGCCTGATTCTTATCCTGGCTGGCTATCAGGATGAAATGGACTGGTTTGTGGAAACAAACCCCGGCCTGCGTTCGCGCTTTCCCATTCATATATCTTTTCCCGACTACAGCAACCGGGAACTGCTCGCCATCGCCGACCTGATGCTGCAGCAAAGGCAGTATGTCCTGTCCGGCGGGGCCAGGGACGAATTGCGATTTTTTATTGAAAAGGAGCATAAACTGCACGAACACAGCGGCAACGCCCGCATGGTAAGAAACCTGATTGAAAGGGCGATCCGCCGTCAGGCTGTTCGCCTGATGAAAAAAAACTGCGAGTTGAGCCGCGTCGACCTGATGTCGATTGTCAGAGAGGACCTGGGGGGGAATTGAAGTGGCATGCAATAACCAAGATCTGGAAAGGTTGTCCGCCGAGGTGGACTGTGAAGTGCAACCGGTTTACCGCTTGATCGAAGACATCGCGTTACAAAATCATGTCAAGGTGCTGGAGGCATTCCGGCGGGTGCGAATTGGCGAATTCCATTTGAAAGGATCAACCGGCTACGGCTATGGAGATCAGGGGAGGGCCGCGCTTGAAGAAGTTTACGCGGCTGTTTTCCGGGCGGAGGCGGCGTTGGTCAGGGGGCAGTTTGTATCGGGTACTCATGCCATTGCCGCATGTCTTTACGGTACTTTGCGGCCGGGAGATGAACTTCTTTCAGTTCAGGGCGAGCCGTATGACACGCTTGGTGAGATGATTGGCGTCAGGGGTGAGGCGAGCGGTTCGCTGCGGGAGTTTGGCGTGACCTACAAACAAGTTGAGCTGTTGCCTGGAGGCGGGATTAATTACCCCGCCGTCGAAAAGGCGATGAAAGACAATACAAAAATGGTTATGCTTCAGCGTTCCAGGGGCTACCAGTGGGGACCCTCATTAGGAATCAGTAAGATGAAAAAGTTAATTGGTTTCATCAAGCGAAAAAAACCGGACGTGGTTGTTTTTGTCGACAACTGCTATGGTGAATTTGTAGAAAATGAGGAACCGGTGGAAGCGGGCGCCGATTTGGTGGCCGGATCGCTGATTAAAAATCCCGGGGGGGGTATAGCTCCCACCGGAGGGTACATAGTGGGAAGGCAAAAGTATGTAGATGCCGCCGCCAACCGTTGGAGCGCGCCGGGAATCGGGGCGGAAGTCGGGCCGTCTCAGGAATCCCAGCGTTTGCTGTTTCAGGGTTTGTTTCTGGCGCCGCACATTGTCGCGGAGGCGCTCAAAGGCATGGTGTTCGCCGCAAGGTTTTTTGACAGGCTGGGATTCGCGGTCATGCCGGAATATAACGAGGAGCGCAGTGATATTGTACAAGCTATTGGCCTTGGCGCGCCGGAGCGAATGGTGGCTTTTTGCCGTGGCCTGCAGGGGGCTTCTCCGGTGGATTCACACGTCCGGCCGGAGCCGAACGCGATGCCCGGCTACGGGGACCCGGTGATAATGGCCGCAGGCACTTTTATTCAAGGCGCCTCGTTGGAATTGAGCGCGGACGGCCCGATCCGGCCGCCTTATGCTGTTTACCTCCAGGGAGGACTTTCCAAAGAATACGTCAGGCTGGCCGTGTTGAGCGCCGCCAGGGAGGTTCTCAAGCTGGGTTGAATAAGCGTAGATATCGGGGGTGGTTCTATTTTAGGGAATTTTGAGAAAGTTTAAATAAATAAGAAGGTTTTTTAAAATTACTAGCGAAACTTTATAATGAATGTATGATTATTTTCGTTTATGTTGTCGATTGGCGGTGATGAATCAGTGAATTTTAAGCAATTGGAATCATTCCTGTGGGTAGCCGAACTGCAGAGCTTTACCAAAGCTGCCCGCCAGTTGTTCATGAGTCAGCCGGCTGTCAGCTTCCAAATCAAAGCGCTTGAGGAGGACCTTGAGGTAATATTGTTCAAGCGCGGTGACAAGAAAATGGTTCTAACGGACGCCGGGCAGCTTCTGTACCAGGAAGCGAGGCAAATGTTCCGGCATTATCAAAAAATCAAGGCTGGCATGGACGATCTGAAAGGGCTGAAAACTGGACACCTGATCGTAGGCGCCGGCACCATTCCGGGGGAGTACTTGCTTCCGTTGCTTATTGGGGATTTTAAAAAAAAGTATCCGGGTATTCAAATTACCCTCAAAGTATCGGGAAGCGGGCAGGTTGAGCGTTGGGTCCGGGAGCGGGAGATAGATCTGGGTTTCACCGGCGTTTTGGCGGAAAGTCAAGATATTGAATGCCGCCCGTGGTTGCAGGACGAGCTCTCATTAATTGTGCCGCCCGCACATCCTTGGGTAAACTTAGGCGCTGTTAAGGTTTCAGATTTAAAGAGTGAAACGATGATTTTTCGTGAAAAAGGGTCGGGCACCCGCCGGACTATTGAAGAAAAGCTGGCTGAGCATAACATAGTTTTGGAACAAATACCCCAGGGGATTGAATTGGGAAGCTCAAGAGCTGTAATTACGGCGGTTGAAGCAGGTCTGGGAATCAGTATCGTATCAAAGTACGCGGTCAGGGAATCGCTGGAACTGGGACGGGTGAGGGAAGTACGAATAGATGACTTTGACTTTAATCGTTATCTTTACCAGATCCGGCACAGGCAGAATATGGCCGGATTCGCCATTGACGCTTTTACCGATTTCGTCAATAAAGATGAAGTTTGCAAAGTTTTTGACTTTAAAAAAACACCGTGAATGTCACGGTGTTTTTAGCGGGCAGATCAATGTATTTTTCGCAGCAAGCCTATGACTTTACCGAGCACCTGTACATCTCTCGCGTAAATGGGTGTAAGCAATTTGTTCTCAGGCTGGAGTCTGATCCGGTCATTCTCTTTGAAGAAACGTTTGACAGTGGCTTCCTCATCTAACAAGGCCACAACTATTTCACCGTTGTCGGCGACATGCTGCTGTCTTACCACAACCATATCCCCATCCAGGATACCGGCTTCGACCATGCTGTCACCTTTTACCGTGAGCATGAAAAATTCACCGTTTCCCGTAAAAAAAGAAGGGAGCGGGAAGGTTTCTTCCCTGTTCTCAGTGGCCAGCAGCGGTACCCCGGCGGCAACCCGCCCCAGCAGAGGGACGCTGATTAATTCTATGTTGTTTTCTTTGTCGCCGCCCAGCACTTCCATCGCCCTGGGTTTAGTAGCGTCACGCCTGAGATAGCCTTTTCCCTCCAACCTCTTTAAGTAACCGTGTACTGTAGAGCTTGAACTTAAACCTACGGCCTGTCCAATCTCCCTTACCGAGGGTGGGTATCCTTTTTCCCGAATAGTTTTTTTTATGAATGCCAGGACGAGTTCTTCTTTTGAGCTGAGACTATTACTCATCTTATCACCAGCCTTTGATATAATGCTTGTAACCACTCAGGAGCCAGAAGTCAGGAGCGGGATGAAAGATTGTAAGATAAAATGATTAATGAATTCTGAATGCCTGAATAGTAATAAATGTTAATAGTATTATACCATAAAAATGTAAAAATAAAAACATAGGTTCGATATTTGTTAAAGATAGCGATAAATAATTTGGCTGTTACCCAACTGATGATTGTTGCTCGAAGGTTTCAGACGATGTGCGGCAGCGGCGCGTTCTGAAGCCTTTCTTTGTTCTGATAACCGCAATATAGGTGGCGGCGATGCTTATCACATTAATTTGTAAACAACTTACCCCTATGGTAAAATTTTAACGATTAACAGTTAACGGTCATAAAGGTGCGATTATGTTTGAGGAGGAAAAACCTTCTGTTTTCAAAATATGCTTTGCTCTAGCCGCCGGTTTCGGGCGGCGGGGATAAATCCCCGGCCGCGGTGAAGTAAAGATTTGTGAGGAGGTTTTAACATTAAGATTATTCATGCTGCTGAAATAGTTGAGACGGTTGCCGGGCTATGCCAGGAAGCCAATTTTAACCTGGGGCCTGATATGCTGGAAGGATTGCAAAAGGCTTTAAAACAGGAAGTCTCTATTAATGGAAAAGAAATTATACAACAGCTGCTGGCGAATGCTGAAATTGCCCGTGAAGAGAAAATTCCGATATGTCAGGACACCGGTTTTGCTGTTGTTTTTGTTGAATTGGGTCAGGATGTGCGTATTGTCGGCGGTGATTTTTACAGTGCGATCAATGAAGGTGTGAGAAAGGGCTATACGGAAGGCTATTTAAGAAAGTCGATTGTAAACCACCCGTTGGAGCGGGAGAATACCGGCGACAACACGCCGGCCGTGATTCATACGAAGATTGTTTCCGGAGAAAATATCCGGTTGATTGTCGCTCCCAAAGGCGGCGGAAGCGAAAATATGAGCGCCGTTAAAATGCTGAAGCCGTCTGAAGGAGTACATGGTTTAAAAAAGTTTGTGGTAGAGGTGGTTCATGCCGCCGGCCCAAATCCCTGTCCGCCGATTGTTGTTGGCGTGGGCGCCGGCGGCACCTTTGAAAAGGCGGCCCAATTGGCTAAAGAGGCATTGCTGAGAAATTTGGGAGAAGAAAGCAAATATCCCGGTATCGCAAAATTAGAAAAAGAGTTGCTGGATGAAATCAATCGCCTCGGTATCGGTCCGCAGGGTTTTGGCGGGAAGATAACCGCCCTGGCGGTTCACATCGAGGTTTATCCCACCCACATAGCCAGCCTGCCGGTAGCTGTAAACATTAACTGCCACGCGGCGCGGCACAAGGAAGCGGTGCTGTAAAAATAGTAGGAGTCAGGAGTCAGGAGTCAGGAGTTAGGAGATAGGATTCTGAAGTCGGAATAAAGGAATGGTCTATTGTCTTAAAATATTCTGACTCCTGACTCCTGAATACTTGAATGAATTACCTTGGACAGGTGGTGAGCTAAATGGACCGGATCAGCCTTACTACTCCGTTATCCGGCAATGTGGTGGAAAATCTCCGGAGCGGCCAGCGAGTTTCGTTGAACGGGATCATTTATACCGGACGTGACGCGGCGCATAAGAGATTAGTTGAATATATAGAGCAAGGGAAAAAGTTGCCTTTCGATTTAGAAGGGCAGGTTATTTATTATGTGGGACCGTCGCCGGCCAGGCCGGGCATGGTTATCGGGGCGGCCGGGCCGACTACGAGCGGGCGAATGGATTTGTACGCGCCAAAATTATACGCGCTGGGCCTTAAAGCAACAATAGGCAAAGGCCGCAGATCTCCCGACGTGATCAGGGCGATGAGAAAGTACAAAGGCATCTACCTGGCGGCGGTAGGAGGAGCCGCCGCACTGATAGCCAGGTCCATCAAAGAGGCCAGGGTGATCGCTTACCCCGAACTTGGACCGGAAGCGGTGCACGAGCTGCTTGTGGAAGATTTTCCGGCAATTGTTATTAATGATACACTGGGTGGGGACCTGTACGATGAAAGTATCAAGCTCTATTCAGAGCATAGAGAGGACGGCCGCATTTAGTACAATATTAATACCGGAAAGATAAATTAGTATTTTTATAATATTCAGTATGGAAAAGCGCATTATTGGGAGATATGTATACATGTATTATAAAAGATAATACCATGATAGATAGTTGTTTGAAAGTATACAGTATAATATCAGGTCTTGGAGGAAATGAAAACTTTATTGAAGAATTGTACTTAATATAATATTTATATAAAATGATCGCGGATGAATTTCATGGAATATATCGTGGCTTGATTATGTTTACCGGCAAACAGCTTAGGATATCCTAAAGGAGTAAAATATAACAAATATAGGCTAAGTTTTTTATAAATTATTTGATATACAAGAAAAAATAAGATTTAACAAGACTGACGCCTGTGTCTGTAAACTGGAGGTATTTTATTTAATGCATGATAAATTGAAGCATCTGAATGAACTCAGACAGTTAGTGGAAGCGGGGGGTGGCCGGAAACGCATCGATAAGCAGCATGAGGCCGGAAAAAAGACGGCGCGGGAACGGATTGCGGCCTTGCTTGATCCCGGCAGCTTCAGGGAAATTGACATGTTTGCGTCATCTGATGATGATTTTACCAATATGGATAATCCGGGTGAAGGCGTGGTAGCCGGGCATGGTATTATTGACGGCCGGAAAGTATATGTCTACGCTCAGGATTTTACCGTAACCGGGGGATCGCTTGGGCGGGTGCACGCGGCTAAGATATGCAAAGTGCTTGATCTGGCCATGAAGGTCGGCGCTCCGGTGATTGGCCTGAATGACTCGGGCGGCGCCCGGATTCAGGAAGGTGTTGACGCCTTGAACGGCTATGGCGAGATTTTTTTTCGCAACACCATGGCGTCCGGCGTCATCCCTCAAATATCGGTAATACTTGGCCCCTGCGCCGGAGGCGCGGTTTATTCCCCCGCTTTAACCGATTTTATCTTTATGGTTTCCGGGATCAGTCAGATGTTTATCACCGGCCCGCAAGTGATCAAGGCGGTGACCGGTGAAAAGGTAAGCATGGAAACGCTGGGCGGCGCCGCCACACACAGCAAAGTCAGCGGGGTGGCTCATTTTATCACCGGCAGCGAAGATGATTGTATGCTGACCATCCGCGCGCTGCTGAGTTATCTGCCTGCCAATAATCTGGATGAAGCTCCTGTATATGCTCCTGTGGAGCCGGCAAATGATAGAGAGACAATGCTGGAGATAATTCCGGACGACCCGAATAAAAGCTACGACATTCGCGATGTCATCCGCGGGGTAGTTGACAATAGCCAGTTCCTGGAGGTTCATCCGTATTTCGCGCAAAACGGTGTCGTCGGCTTCGCCCGCTTTGCAGGCCGGCCGGTAGGCGTGGCGGCCAACCAGCCCGCGGTGATGGCCGGCAGCCTGGATATTAACGTGTCCGATAAGATTGCCCGTTTTGTCCGCTTTTGCGACGCTTTTAACATTCCCGTGGTAACATTCATGGATGTGCCCGGTTTTTTACCGGGCGTTGATCAGGAATACGGCGGGGTAATCCGGCACGGAGCGAAAATAATCTATGCGTATGCCGAGGCTACAGTGCCCAAAATTACTATTATTGTCCGGAAGGCTTACGGCGGCGCTTATATTGCCATGTGCTGCAGTGCTTTGCGCGCTGACGCGGTATATGCCTGGCCGAGCGCGGAAATAGCGGTCATGGGTCCTGAAGGCGCTGTTAACATAATTAATAATAAAGAAATCGCAGCAGCGGAAAACCCGGTGGAAACGCGGCAGAAACTGGTTGCCGATTACCGGTCCCGCTTTGCCAACCCGTATATTGCCTGCGGCAGGGGCTTTGTAACGGATGTTATCGACCCGCGTGACACCCGCGCCACGATTATTGACGCGTTGCAGAGCTTTTCCACCAAGCGGGAGTCAAGACCGAGAAAGAAGCACGGTAATATCCCTTGTTAGCAGAGCATCATGAGGGGAGGGGATGGCTGGATGCCGGAAATGCGCGACGGCCGTATAAAACCGGAAGTACTGGCGGCTATTACCGCGGCGCTTGCATTTTATGGATATTCTGCGGATAAAGGTTACCGGATCGCCAGCGCGCGAAAAATGAGCGATGCCTGGAAGAAGGCCGGGATTATTGAAAATATGTTGGCCCGGGAAATGAATTCGGTTTTGAAAGGAACTGTTTTAGGAGGAAGTCTGTGAAAAAATTTCGAGTTACAGTAAATGGTCAAGTCTATGAAGTAGAAATTGAAGAAGTCGGCGGGTCCGCCAACTCGCCTGCTCAAGCCGCGGCTTCCGTGCCGCCGCGTACTCCGGAGGCGGCGCCGCTTGTTTCGGCGTCCGCGCCAAAACTTGTGCCGGGCGTCCGGAACGCTTTATCCCTGTCGCTGGGTGACGCCGGTACCGTAGCTGCTCCGATGCCCGGCATGATTAACGATGTTAAGGTGAAAGCAGGCGATCAGGTTAAACCCGGCGATGTGCTGGTTGTCTTGGAGGCTATGAAAATGGAAAATTTAATCAAAGCCGACATCGCGGGCACAGTCAAGGAAGTAAGGGTTGTTAAAGGCCAGGCCGTTAACGGCGGAGACCCGCTGGTAGTGATTGCTTAAGCAGGATAGTATTATTATGATGACAATTTTTGGAGGGAGAAATAAATGACAAAGATCAGGATTACCGACACAACGCTGCGTGACGGCCACCAGTCCCTGCTGGCCACCCGGATGAAAACAGAACACATGCTGCCCATCCTGGAGAAACACGACGCGGTCGGCTTTCATTCCCTTGAGATGTGGGGCGGCGCTACCTTCGACACCTGCATGCGCTTTTGCGGCGACGACCCCTGGGAAAGACTCAAAGAAATCAGACGGCGGGTCAAAACCCCGCTGCAGATGCTCCTGAGAGGCCAGAACGTTGTAGGCTACCGCAATTACGCCGACGATGTGCTGACAGAATTCATCAAAAAAGCGGTAGCCGATGGCATGGACATTTTCCGCATCTTCGACGCTTTAAACGATACCAGGAACATGGAGAAAGCCGTGGAAGTGGTCATCGCCGAGGGCGCGCACGCCCAGGCCACCGTGGTTTACACCATCAGCCCGGTGCACAACACCGAATATTACGTGGAATTAGCTAAAACTCTCGAAAAAATGGGCGCCCATTCTATTTGCATCAAAGACATGGCCGGCATTCTCGCTCCCTACCCCGCGTACGAAATCATCAAAGCCATGAAAGACGCGGGGATTAAAATACCCATTCAGCTGCACTGCCACTACACCAGCGGTATGGGTGCGATGACCTACTTGAAAGCCATGGAAGCCGGAGTGGATATCATCGACTGCGCCATATCGTCCATGGCGCTCCAGACATCGCAGCCCGCCATTGAAACAATGTGCGCCTCCCTGGCGGGGACCGGATACGATCCCGGCTTCGATTTAAAAATACTTACCGAGATCGCCGAGTACTGGAAAGGAATCCGTGAACAGTACGCCGAATTCGACGTGGCCTCAAAAAGCGTAGATACCAACGTGATGATCTACCAGATACCCGGCGGCATGATGTCCAACTTTATCTCCCAGCTCAGCCAGCAGAACGCCCTGCACCGCCTGCCGGAAGTATTGGAAGAACTGCCGCGCGTCCGCGAAGACTTCGGTTACCCGCCGCTGGTTACCCCGACCAGCCAGATTGTCGGCACGCAGGCCGTAATGAACGTGCTGCTGGGCCGCTACAAAGTGAACACAAGTGAAACGATTCAGTATATGCGTGGTTATTACGGCCGGTCCCCGGCGCCGATCAACGAAGAAGTGCGCAAAATGATCATCGGCGACGAACAGCCGATCACCTGCCGGCCGGCCGACATGCTGGAGCCCGAGTTGCCGGCGGCAAAGGAACTATGCGCGGCATTCATGGAGAAGGAAGAAGATATCGTATCCTGCGCGATTTACCCGCAGGTTGCTCCTAAATTCCTTGAGGAGAGAATGGCCGGCAAGCTAAAGGTTGACCATGAGCTTGCCAAGCAAGGTGGGGGAGCGGCCTATCCGGTGTAAAGACAGCTTGCCGGATATGACCGGCGGAAACATTCACGTGCCGGAGAATAATTGCCTTTTGCCCAAATCTCCGACATGTGATAAGATAATATATGTGTCATGTCATATTATGATGTATTAAGCGCAAGGAGGTATTCTTAGATGTCGGAAAAACCGATCAAAGGGGAGAAAAGAGTCTTCCTGACCGGCAATGAAGTTGTAGCCTGGGCCGCGGTTGCGGCTGAGGCCGACATCATGTTCGGTTATCCAATAACTCCCCAGAACGAAATCATGCACTACTGGACCCGTATGGCGCCAAGATTTAACAAAAGATTCCTCCAGACAGAAGATGAAATTTCTGCTGGTTTTACAACGAATGGAGGAGTGCTGGCAGGTCTCAAGGCATTTACGGCTACTGCCGGTCCCGGCAACACGTTAATGCAGGAACCAATTTCAATGGCAGAGATGATGCGCCTGCCGGTTGTTACCATTGTCCAGCAGCGGGGCGGCCCGTCCTCGGCCACCGTTATTTACAGCCAGCAGGAAGTTACCCTGACCACCCATGGCGGCAACGGGGAAGGAATGCGGGTTGTTTATTCCACTGCCAGCCATCAGGAGCTTTATGACTATACGATTAAAGCTTTCAACACAGCCTGGAAATATCGTTTCCCCACCTTTGTGCTGGGTGACGGCTATCAGGCAAAAATGCGCGAACCGCTTACCATCTATGATCCGGAGGAACGTGGAATTGAAGTAGTGCCATCCTACAAGTTCATCGGGGGAGCCGGGAAGCCGGGCGTTGACAGGCCGCCGGTCCAGTTGCGGAATATTTACAATATGGAAGAAGAACTGCTGGAAGTGCTTGAAGAGCAGTTTGCCGAATTTGGAAAGATTTCTCCCGATGTAGCCGAGTGCGAATATTTCGGTTGTGAAGACGCGGAAATCGTGGTTACGGCTCACGGAGTGGTAGCCCGGGGAGCCAAGAGCGCGGTCAAAGAACTCAGGGAGCATGGACTGAAGGTAGGTTATTTCCGTCCTATTACGCTCAGGCCGCTGGCAGTAAAGGAACTCCGTGATATATTTAGCAAGGCCAAGAAAGTGCTGGTTGCCGAATCAGCTAACGGACAGCTTGACCAGTTGTTAAAATACGCGGCTTACGGCCTTACCACTGAGATGGTCTCACTATTCAAACCGGGTGTGGGAATTAATTCCGAAGATATTTACGATAAAGTTAAGACAATGCTGGAAAACTAGGGAAAGACCATTGTTAAGTACGTATGAGAACGTAAAGGAGGAAAAAATTTTGATCAAACCTTCTATGCCGAAATCCTGGCGGGTTGATACCAAGCCGCACAAATTTTGTCCCGGCTGTGGGCATGGTTTGGTGTTGAAAGCCCTCGGACAAGCCATTGATGAACTGGATATCCAGGACCGGGTGGTTTTTGGCTGTGATATCGGGTGTTCGCTGCTGGCCTGGGATTTCTTTAATGTTGATACAGTCCAGACTCACCACGGCCGGACCAATCCGGTAATGACCGGCATTAAGCGGGCTAACCCGGACCTTATCTGTATCGGCTACATGGGTGACGGAGGCGGCTACGCCATAGGTTCCCAGCACCTGGTAAACGCCGCTACCAGGAACGAAAAGATTACCGTAATTCTGGTCAACAACGCCCAGTACGGCATGACTGGCGGCCAGATGGCCCCGACGACGCTGCCCGGCATGAAAACAGAGACCACCCCGTATGGCCGCGATGTGGATTCGACCGGCTACCCGTGCCAGGGTCCGGAAATGGTGGCGGCCATTACCAGGGAAGGCGCTTATGTCGCCCGTGCAACCGTGGTCAAACCGGTCCCGTTAAAAAATTATATTAAGAAAGCCATTCAAAACCAGATGGAAGGGAACGGTTTTTCCTTTGTTGAATGTTTGTCTGCTTGTCCAACTAACTGGCGAACCAATAATGTTGAAACGATAAATTTTGTGGAAAATGAAATGATGAAGTATTATCATGTCGGTGAAATAAAAGTGCCGCCTCCCAAGGAACCGCTCAAAGTCAAGACATGGACCAAGATACCGGCAATGGAGGTACAAAAAAATGGCTAATGCTATAAAGATAGTCATGGCGGGCGAAGGTGGCCAGGGCGTGCAGTCGGTGGCTGAAATTATCGCGGAAGCCGCAAACGAAGAAGGTAAAGAATGTCTTTATATTCCCAACTTTGGGGTTGAGCAGCGCGGCGGCGTGTCGGTGGCCTATGTGCAAATCAGTGACGAAGCCATCGGCGCTCCCAAGTTTAATACGGGCGATATTGTTGTCGCTTTAAGCGACCGGGCGCTGTACAGGACCAAACAGTATGTGGGACCCCAGACGATTTTCGTATATGATACCAGCATCAATGTGCCGAAGGAAGATCTCCCCGCTAACGCGGCGAGAATTCTCGGCATCCCGGCTGTGGAGATTTCCAAGAATGAACTGCACCCGCGGGTTTTTAACATTATTATTATGGGTGCCGTGGTTGGCGCGACGTCTGTTATTTCCAGAGAGGACGCCAAGCGGGCTATTGAACATAAACTGGGGGCGAAGTTTGAGAAGCAGCCGAAACTGCGCGACCAGAACTTCAGCGCGATAGATCGCGGCATTGAGCTTGTAACTAAGGCAGGATAAGGAGGTTTAATAATATATGTCGGTGGAATTTGAAGGTATTACCCAGGAATACGAAAAAGGCAACTTTACTCTCTTCCCCGGCCTTTGCAAGGGTTGTGGTCTCTGCATTGCCAAGTGCCCGAGCGAAGCTTTATCCTGGTCCGATGTCCTCGGGGTTTATGGCACGCCCGCTGTTGTAGCGAATGAGAAATGCATTACTTGCGGCGTCTGTGAACTGGCCTGTCCGGACTGCGCGATAACAGTAGTCAGAAAAAAGAAGAAATAAATCAAGTGGCGCCGGGTAAACAGAAGATTATTCTAAGGTCTTTCCGAAGGGGAAAGGCCTTTTTTATAAAGCGGCGATTTTAAGAACATGGGCTGCGTTGTATGCCTAAATGTCACTGAGAATGCAATTTGTCCCTTTGGTTGCGATGCTGAAAACGGGATAGAAATCGATTAAAAGGATCATGTTATAAATGCAACCAAATGAAAGGGGGTTTCTTGACATGGGTTCTCTTTCATGGAATGCGGCCAAGATCGTCCTTGCCGCCGGAACACCGATTCAGCATCTTGTTTCCGGCAAAAGTGAGACCCACCTTTTATGCAACCGGCAGGCGGTGCTTATCCTGCAAAAAGACGGCTATGAAGCGCATGCGCAGGTTTTAAGCAATTACCTGGAAATGATCAATCGGGGGGCAATCTGGGCCGACAGGGGCTGGAAAAATTTCGCTCATTACCTTGATCCCGCTTTTGGCCCCTGGCCTGACGCGCGGACGGAGTGCCGGGCTTTTTTTGAGAAGGCTTTGTGCCACTGGCAGCGGAAGAATAAAAAGAAAGCGTTTTTTTTCCTCGGCGCGGCGGCACATCTCGTTCAGGATATGTGTGTGCCGCACCATGCCAAGGGAAGTGCATTTTGCGGCCATAAGGAATATGAAAAATGGGCTCAAGAAAACCGCATGGATTTTATCGTTTATTCAGGCGGCACATACCACAACGCGTCAACTCCGGCCGGCTGGGTTGAAGCCAACGCAATAATTGCCAGGCACTATTTCCCCTATGTCTCAAATATTAATTCAGAAACGTCTTACAAGCTGGCAACAAGCGTGCTTTTACCGGCAGCGCAGCGTTCAACGGCGGGCTTCTTTTCTTTCTTTTTAGAATACGCGAATAATCCACGTTAATTAAACGTGATCAGCAAACTGATTTTTCACTATCTCAGGGTGATCCTGGCATCCAGCGCCACAACCCTGTCGGCATACGCCAACAGCGGGTTGATATCCATCTCGGATATGGACGGGTTCGCCAGCGCCAGCTGTGCCAGCCTTGTCAGACAACGAGTCAAAACATCAAGGTTCACAGCGGTGGCGCCCCGGGCCCCGGCCAGTATTTTGCTGACTTTTGTTTCTCTGATCATATCGATGGTTTCTTCTTCGCTCAGAGGAGGTATTCTTAATGAAATGTCATTCATTATCTCGGTGAAAACGCCTCCGGCGCCGAAAGCCAGAACGGGACCGAATTGCGGATCTCTTTTGCAGCCGAGGAGCAGCTCGGTTCCTTTATCCAGATATTCTTGAATGAGCACTCCTTCTATTTGGGCCCCTGTATGCTTGAGTTCTATTTCCCTGCGCATGCTCGTGAAAGCATCTTCAAACTGCCGGACGTTCCCGATATTCAACCGCACACCGCCGGCGTCTGATTTGTGAATGATGTCCGGGCTTAAAACCTTCATGGCAACCGGATAGCCGATTTTTTCCGCAAGCGAAACGGCCTCCTCGATATTTTTAGCCTTTCCCCGGCGGGCTACGGGGATACCGTAAGATTCCAGGATTTCGAAAACATCGGTTTGAGACAGGCTTCCTGCAGTTTTGCCGGAGAGTATCTTTTCAACTTGGGCTTGTCCGGGGTTAACGGGCAGTGATACCGGTTGGCGCTCTTTTTTCTTGATAACGTGGTGATACCGGTACAGGGCGGAGAGCGCCCTGGCAGCCCGGTCAATCGAGTAGAAATATACAACATTGTTTTCTTTTTCAAATTCCCTGGCATATTCCTGGAAACGCTGACCGTAAGTCCAGGTGACCACCGGCTTGTCCGGGTTTTTGCCGGCGACCTCCCTAATCAGTTCGGTAGTGTCCAGGAAGTCACCCTCCTTGTCCAGGAATGAACCGGTTATGCAAATCACTGCATCCATTTGCGGGTCTGCTATGAAGGCTTCCAGGATGCGGCGGTAGGATTCATGAAAACCGTGGAACATGCCGGCCGGCCACATATCCACCGGGTTGCTGCAGTGCGCCCACGCGGGAAACAGTTCACTAAGCTGAGCTTCTGTATTACTGCTCATCTTGGCTATCTCCAGGCCATAACGGGAGCACGCGTCAACGGCGATGATGGCGGCGCCGCCGGAAATGGAGACTACGCCCACTCTGTTCCCTTTGATGCCGTTAAAAGTGGTGAAAACTTTGTTAAGGTCAATCATCTCCTCAACATCCTCAACGCGCAGGAGACCGCATTGTTTGAAGGCAGTATCAAAGATCCTGTCTTCGCCGGCCAGGGCGCCGGTATGTGAGCTGGTGATTATGGCGCCGCCGGGGCTGGCCCCCGTCTTATAAATAATGACCGGTTTAAGAGCGACGGCGTCTTTGGCCGCCTGCATGAACTGCGGCCCGTCCCGCAGGCTTTCCATATGCAGATTTATTACCTTGAGGCGGGGATCCCGGACTATGTGGCCCAACAACTCGGAGAATTCTATATCAGTAGTATTGCCGGTGTCAATTAATAGCCCTATGCCGCTGAATATCTGCGGCGCCCCTACCACAAAAACCCCCGACTGGCAAAGGATTCCCGCTGCCGCGGCGGGATTCATGAACCGTATGAAGGATGTGCAAAAGCGGTTGAAGTTGTTTACGATGCCCAGCGTGTTCGGACCTAATACCCGCACCCCGTATTTGGCCGCGGTTTTGAGGATTTCTTTCTGCATTAACTTGCCCCGTTCGTCACCATCGAAAAACCCCTGGGCAACGATGATTACAAGCTTGACCTTTTTTGCGCAGCACTGGCCGAAAAGCTCCGGAACCGTGTCTCGGGGCGCGCAAATTACCGCCACATCGGGTATCTCCGGCACGTCCAGCAAGGAAGTATAGGCACGGTGACCCAAAATCGTGCCTCCTTTAGGATTGACCGGATATATCTTTCCTTGGTAGCCCCTTTCAAGCATAACTTCCAATGGATTGTTGCTTCCTTTGCCCGAACGGCTGGTCACACCTACCAGCGCCACGGATTCCGGATCCGTTAATTTTTTATAA
>NZ_MVQM01000039.1:0-29388 GCF_002067195.1 Pelotomaculum sp. PtaB.Bin117
CGTCACCGCCACGGAAACGGCTTTTTCCGGTTTCTCCAACTCCTCATGGTATCTCCTGCTGGGCGTGTTTGCCATATCGGCGTCCATATCAAAAACAGGCTTATTGTTCAGGCTGGCGCTGTTATTACTGAGGAAATTTCCTCCCAACTACTTCGGGCAAACGCTGGCCTTCGCTCTGACCGGCCTGATCTTGACACCGGTTATCCCTTCAAATAATTGCCGGGCCGCGCTGGCCAGCCCGCTTGCCCGCAGCTTAAGCCAAGCCTTGAATCTAAAAAACTACAGCCCCGGCTCAGCGGGCATGGCCATGTCCTGCTTATTGGGTTTTGGTCAAATGTCTTTTTTGTTTCTCAACGGCTCGTCATCCAATCTCCTTGTATTAGGGCTGCTGCCGGCGGAGGTAAGTTCAAAAATAACATGGGGATATTGGTTGAAAGCGGCGTTGCCAATGGGCGCACTTTTCTTTTTTTTATCTTACCTGTTGATTATCCTTCTTTACCGGCCCCAGGAAAAACTGCGACTCAACCCGGCCGTTATCGAGGCGCAGATTAAGATTCTCGGGCAGATCACCATGCAAGAAAAAATATCGTTAATGACTGTTATAATTACGATCCTCGCTTTCCTGACCCAGCCCTGGCACCACATCAACACCGCCTGGATCGCCATGCTTGGCTTTTTGATTCTGAGCGGGTGCGCGATACTGGATGAAAAAAGTGTGCGCTCAGATATCGACTGGAGTTATCTGATCGCATTCGGCTCTTTAACCGGACTGGGGAGCATCATGTCCTCTATTGGCTTAACTGCCGTTATTGCAAATAGCGTGGCGCCTTATTTGCATTTCACAGGGAATAAGGTGCTAATATTATTATCCATCATTCTTGTCTTCTACCTGATTCGTTTCGCCCTGCCCGCCGCGCCCGCCCAAATAATCACCATGATTATGTTTATGCCGCTGGCTTCCGTGACCGGAATTAATCCATTCATTATCGGCTTGATCGTGATTCTGTGCAGCAACCCCTGGTTTCTTCCCCATCAAAGCACTGTTTACCAAAATGTTATTAATGGAACCGAGGGAAAGTCGTTTCGCCATGAACAGGTCCTGAAACTTGCCCTCGCGCATTTCGTGATCACTCTGGTTGTAATTATTACCCAGATTCCATATTGGCGGGGCATCGGCTTGCTCCGTTAAAACTTTCCGCCACAATACGATTCCGCCCCTTTAACTTTGCTTCATAAAGAGCGCTGTCCGCCCGCGCCAGCAACTCCTTCAAAAAATCCTCCCGTATATTTATCGACTCTGCATTTACGACACTAATCAGGCCAATACTGAGGGTAACCGTCAAATCCCCGATCATGGTCTTGACAATTTGGTTCTCCACCATCGACTTGATTCTATTGGCCAAAACAACCGCGCCTTCATTGTCCACCTGGGGTATGTAAATGATGAATTCATCACCCCCGAACCTGGCCATTATATCCGACTTGCGCAGAGCCTTCTTGATGATTTCCACAACATCCCGCAGCACATCGTCTCCGGTTAGATGTCCGTGAGTGTCGTTAAGAAGCTTAAACCTGTCCAAATCCATCAGCATCAGTGAAAACGGAATATTGTAGCGGTGCGCGGCAACAATTTCATATTCCAGTTGATTTAGGATGTACCGTTTGTTATAACAACCGGTCAACGCATCCGTAATAGCCATCTGCTCAAGCTTCTTGTTCGCTTCGTAAAGCTCTGTCTGAAACCGCAGCAACTCATCGTTCTGCCGTTCAAGAGTCGCGTTTTTTTCGTTGATTTTTTCAATCAGCTTGCGCAATTCCGTTACGTTGTTAAAAGTAATGCTCCGGCCCAACAAATTTTTTTTGTGGTCCACCACCGGTGCAATATGCATAGTGATATGGCGCGGTTGTTCCCGACGGATAACTATTTCCGTCTTTAGTTTTTTCAATCTCTTTTGGTTATAATCTTCCAGGAACAATCCGGCCGACTCAGTTTCTGAATGTGGATAGAACTTTTTAATATCAAAAACTTGGCCGGGCTGGAGGCTGAGCAGTTTGCCCGCACTCTTGTTAATATCGAGAACTACTTCATTTTGGTCAATGATCACCATGCCTGTGGCCATGCTGTCAATTACTTCACGCCGGGCAATATTTACAATTCTGAACAAGTCATACTTCTGTATGGCTACCACAAAACATATGGTTAAAATAACGATGCCGGAGGAAGTCAGCCCCGGCACGATAACAGACTTAGGCAGAACAAAAGTGTTTAACAACACATCAGCGATTGACAGCGCGAGAAAAAATACAACTCCCCAGATACAAAGGCTCAGCTGCTTTTTCTTGTTTTTTTCAGAGACAGTGGCCAGCTCGTTTACCATTAGCGCACCGCCCACGATAAAGTAAATTATTATAAAAAATACAAACAGCCAAAAAAATGGCCCGTAAGTGCGCGTCATCCAGCCGTCAGCGGATGGCCGGGCGAACAAGTAATGCCACGGGTTGGTTATAACAAGCAGCGAGCACAGGACGGCGGGCGCGGCCCACAGGCACAGGTGCAGTTTCCTCGCGTTGCTGATCTTCCCGGTTAAAACAAGAGAAAACACATGCCACCCGTAGCCGAGAAAGCAGAGACTGACAAAAGCCGCGCTGAGAAATATCCATTGCAGTTGCTGGTCAGGGATAACATTAATAAGGAAATTGCAGAACGGCCACATGCCCAGAAAATAATGAAAAGCCAGGTAAACCTTATAGAGAATTGTTATGTCATTCGCTACAAGAACATACATAAAAAGCACAAACAAGATAATAAAAAGATAAAAGTCCACCACGCGCGCTCAACTCCTAGAAAAACCAGAGAAATCCATTATTTCATGGAATTTCGCCGAAAAGAACATAATTCCTGCAAAGGAGCTGAATATATCATGATAAGCGCGAAACGAAGCCGCCTCCAAGAAGCAGCTTCGTTTCTCAGATGTATTTCCATGCCCTCCGGAATAGATGTTATACCTTGAATCTGCCCACAATGGCATCCAAGGCGCCGGACAATTCAGACAGGGATGCGGCGGAAGCCGAGACTTCTTCCATAGACGCCGTTTGCTCCTCTGTTGAAGCCGCCACATTCTCCACACCCGCCGACATCTCCTCAGTGGCAGCCGCCACGCCTTGAATCTCCGTCGTCAAACTCTGTACGGCGCTGATAATTTTATTAAAACCTTCTCCTACTTCTTGAATGACCAGGGTGCCGGCTTCAACATCCCTGCCGCCCTCAGCCATGCATTCCACCGCCCTTTTTGATTCAACCTGGATGGCGTTTACCAAGCTGCTTATCTCCTTGGTGGCGTTAGCAGATTCCTCAGCCAGCTTTCTTACTTCCTCAGCCACAACAGCAAATCCCAGCCCCTGTTCGCCCGCCCGGGCCGCCTCAATGGCGGCGTTCAGCGCCAGCAGGTTGGTTTGATCGGCTATGCTGGTAATTAGTCCGACAATTTGGTTAATCTCCTGAGATTTTTTACTCAGTGCAACAATGGTGTCGGAAACCTGTTCAGCCGATCCGGCGATACTGCGCATTTGCTCTGTTAACTTGGCTATTCCCCGCTCACCTGCGCCGGCATGCCTGGCGGCAGTTTCGGAAGCCTGCGCCACACTCTGCGCGTTTGACGAAACCTGTTCCACCGTGGCGGCGATCTGCCCCATCGTGGAGGCGGTTTCACTGGCGCCGGCCGCGGTTTGCTGGGCACTTGCAGTTAACTGCTGAGACGCCCCGGCCACTTGCATTGAGGCTCTTTTCACTTCCAGCATAATCGCCCTCAGGTTAGACAGAAACCGATTAACCGCTTTAGCCAAGTCACCCGTCTCATCCTTGCTGTCCACCTGAATCTCCTGGGTTAAATCGCCGCCCTTTTCCGCCAGCGTGTTTAACTCATTTTTTAGAACGCGGATGGGCCTGACAATCTGACTGGCCAGGAAAACCGCAAACGCTCCCGCGATAATCATAACAATCAAGGTCAGGCCAATGGAAATGGCGGCAAGGGATTTAAGAGTGGCCGAAATTTCCGCCACAGGACTCGTCAGCACGAGAGACCATTTCGTGCCGGCAACCGGCGCATACGCTATGAACTTAGACACACCTTCAAAGTCGCAGCGGGTAACACCACTTTCCCCTTTAGTCATTTTTTGCGCGGCCGCCGTCAAATTAGGATCGAGACCGCTGTCCTGCAAAAGATTCAGCTTCATTACCAAATTTTGATCAGAATGGGCGATGCACAACCCATCCCCCCGGACCATATAGGCATAGCCTGTTTTGCCGACCTTGATCGTCGATATTTCGCGAACAATCTCGTCCATCGGCAACGTGCCCAAAATAAGTCCGGCCACTTGATTATCCCTTTTGACCGGGGCCGCCACGACAAAGACCAGGTTGCCGGAAACCTTGGAAATGAGCGGGTCTGAAACAACGGCCTGCCCGGTGCTCATTGCCTGCTTAAAGTAATCCCTGTCACCGACACTGCCTGCCCCGCCCTCCGTCGAATAATAATCGCCTTTGCCGTCGGCGACAACAAAGGATTCGTAGTTGTCGAAGCGTTTCAGCTCATCATTAAGATAAGAAAGGATCGCGTCACGGTTCCCCGCGGCGACAACCGGTGAACTGGCCAGAGTGCTAACCTCGGACTTATGTCCGTCCAGCCACAGGCTGACCTCTGTGCCGCAGGCTTTTGACAGGGAAGCCAAGTCCAGTTCAAAGTTAGCGATTAAGACCTGCCGCGCCTTTATATAGCTAAGACAAGACAAAGACCCCAGGGCTACCGCCAATACGACGATAATAGTCGCCATAAACTTAAACCTAATACTACTCACCATTTCCATTTTTAACCCTCCTTCTTTATATAAAAAAACACCCCCATCATCCCTGACTAATATAAATCCAATCATCAAACAGAGATATAGGAGTATTCCTGATTTTATTCTTCATATTCTCTTATTTTTATTTACCTATTTATACTTTTCGAGAAAATTTTCCCAATTGCTTCAAATAGATGTCAGACCTTCACGGATAGCATATTTTATGAGTCCCGCCATGCTTTGTATATCCAGCTTGTTCATAATATTCCGGCGGTGAGTTTCAACCGTCTTTCCGCTCACATGGAGCGCGGCAGCTATCTGAACTGTATTTTTACCTTCGGCCAAAAGCTGGAGCACTTCACGCTCTCTGGCTGTTAAGACGGAAAAAACCGAGGTATCTTTTTCGTGCAGGCTTTGTATGCATTCTGTAACGACCACACCTGCCACACTCGGGCTCAAGTAATATTTATCCGTGAGTATTACCTTGACGGCACCAACCAGTTCCTCAAAGGCACAATCTTTGAGCAGGTATCCTGACGCGCCGGCGTTCAACATCTCCATTACAAATCTCTTATCCGAATACATTGACAGGGCGACCACTTTAATACTCGGGCTTTCGTCCTTAATTTTACGGGTAGCTTCGATACCGTTTAATTCAGGCATGACAACATCAATTATGACAACATCGGGCGATAATTCCCGCGCCAACCGTACTGCCGTACGACCGTCCGCGGCTTCCGCGATCACTTCCACGCCGGGTGTTTTCTCAAACAAGGAGCGGAGCCCGTCGCGCATGATCTTGTGGTCGTCTACCAGAATTAATCTTATACTCAAATATACCCCCTCAATAAATCCTCAATATTGATAAAAAACTCCTCTATCCCGATCACAATAAACCTAATAATTATTCGGGGAAATAGGAGTTTTCCTGATTTTATTCCTCATATTATCTTATTTTTTTCTTTTTATCGATTTATTTTTATTGCTTAAATGAATGTCAAACCTTCACGAATGGCATATTTTATGAGCCCCGCCATGCTTTGTATGTCCAGCTTGCTCATAATATTCCGGCGGTGTGCATCAACCGTCTTTTCGCTCACGTGGAGCGTCGCGGCTATTCGCGTGGTATTTCCGCCTTCGGCCAGAAGCTGCAGCACTTCACGCTCTCTGGCCGTTAAGACGGAAAAAACCGAGATATTTTTTTCGTGCGGGCTTTGTACGTATTCTGCCATAACCACACCTGCTATATTGGAGCTTAAGTAATACTTATCGGAGATTATTGTGTTGACGGCACAAGCCAGTTCCTCAAAGGCGCAATCTTTAAGCAGGTATCCCGACGCGCCGGCGTTTAACATTTCCGCGACAAATCGCTTGTCCGAATGCATTGACAGGGCAACCACTTTTGTATCCGGGCTTTCTTCCCTGATCTTGCGGGTGGCTTCGATGCCGTTTAAGTCAGGCATGGCAACATCCATTATAACAACATCGGGTGACAGTTCCCTTACCAGCTGCACCGCCGTACGGCCTTCCGCGGCTTCCGCGATTACTTCCATGCCGGGCGTATTTTCAAGCAAGCAGCGGAGGCCGTCACGCATGATCTTATGGTCGTCAACAATGATTAATTTAATACTCAAATAGATCCCCCCGAAACCTACCGGCGCCTGAGAGGCGCTTCCAGGGTGACAATGGTTCCCACGCCCGGTCTTGACTTTATTTCCATATTCCCGCCCGTGTGCTTTAAACGCTCACGCACGCTAAAAAGTCCAAACCCACCCGCCTTGCTGATATCGAAGCCTTTTTTAGCAATGTCAAAGCCCGATCCGTCATCTTCAATGCCAATTCTTAAGTTCCGGCCCTGTTTCTGGATAGATACCAGCGCCTTCTGCGCTTTGGCGTGCTTAACAATATTCATGAGGATCTCTCTTACCGCCGTAAAAAGAATAATCCGTATTTCATCCTCCAGTGGCTTTAACTGCCCGTCATCTTTTAAGCAAAACCTGATGCCGCGCTTTTCTACGATCTGTTCACCCAGCCATTCAACCGCCGCTTCGAATCCTAGTTCATAGAGAATGGGCGGGCTGATCTCAAATGTCAATGAACGTGTGTATTGAATCGTTTTTTCAACAAGATCCTTAATTTCGTCCACATTTTTTCTAAGCGTGTCGGACGACAATGATTCCCGCAGCGCTCCCAATTCCATCCTGGCGACTGCAAGAGACTGCCCGATATGGTCGTGGATCTCCGATGCGATACGCCGCCGCTCCCGCTCCTCGGCTAACGACAATTCTGCCGCGAGTGATCTAAGCTTAATTTCATAGGCTTTTACTTTCATCTCAGCTATCTTGCGCCCGGTGATATCATGTTTTTCAAAAACCGCCCCGGCAAACCGGCCGTGCTCATCAAGCAATATATTGCCGGTGCTCTCAATCCAAAGGTAGTGTCCGCCGGCGTGCCTGTAGCGCACTTCCAATTTAACCCGGGATTTGTTCTTAGCAAAAGCATCGAGCATCTTTACCGTTCTTTTCAAGTCGCTCTTATGTACGAAAGCTAATAATGACTTGCCGATCATATCCTCAGGCTCGTATCCTAAAAAGCTTCTATGGGACGGGCTGACATAACAGTAAATAAACCTGGCGTCAGTCTGAGCAATCATATCCATCATGTTATCGGTTATCCGGCGCAAATTAGCCTCGCTTACCCTCAGCGCGTCCTCCATCCTTTTGCGCTCGGCTTCCTCCGCCTGCCCGCCCTGCTTTTCCTTTTCCATGCGTTCCGGGCAAAAATGCGATATTTCTTCAATAAAGAGCAATTTCCTTGTCCAACCTTCTTCCCTTATCTATAATATCTTTCCGCCTTATTATGAGATTTCTTTAAATTCCCGGCAATCCCTGCAATATTTTCTTGTCCCGCCCCAAAAATATTAATTCATAACAACACTATCGATTTAGGATAATAAACTTAGAACTCGACATTTTATCACTTGTCGATTATTATATAATAACGAAAATGATTTCTATAATTTCCAGGAGTAACTATATGAAAATCACCGTAATCGGATTAGGGAAAGTGGGCATGGAAATCACCCGGCGACTCTGTGAAGAGGGACATGACATCCTGGTCATTGACAAGGATGAATCAAAATTGTCCAAGATTTACGAAAACAATTTGGACGTCATCGCGATGAAAGGAAATGGCTCCAGCGCCCGGATCCTGAAGTCTCCGGAGGTGGCGGGAAGCGATCTGCTGGTGGCGGTGACCAACAGCGACGAAATTAACATGATCGCCTGTATGATGGCGAAAAAAATGGACATACCAAGGACAGTCGCCCGGATTAGGGACCCGGACCACGCCCGCGACCTGATCGTCTCCAAAGAGGACATGGGCCTTGACCTGGTGGTTAACCCGGAATACGCCGCGGCCATGGAAATCAGCCGGCTCCTGACAGTGGCCCTGCCGGTTCACACCGAACTTTTTGGCGACGGCAAGATCCTGATGGCAGACATCACCATGGACGAAAACATGACGGCCTTTATAGGCAAGAAATTAAAAGATGTGGAACTGCCGAGGGCTTGCCTGATCGTGGCCATTTCACGCCGCGGAGAAATGGTCATACCCGGCGGAAAAGATATCATCATGCCCGGCGACACTATTTACCTGCTCGGTCACTCCGACAGCGTAAACAAGTTTTGCCTGAAGATTAAAAAGAAAAAGCAGAAAATGCAGGATGTGATCATTCTGGGAGGCGGCAGGATCTCCTACTACCTGGCGGAAAAACTCAATTCCCAAGGCATCCGGGTGAAGATTATTGAGCAAAACCTGGAACGCTGCCGGGATTTGGCTGAGAGCCTGCCGGAAACGCTCGTCCTGCAGGGCGACGGTTCGGACATCGACACCCTCAAACGTGAAGGGATCAAGGAGACTGACGGCTTCGTGGCGGTAACCGGCATTGATGAGGAAAATCTCCTGCTCGCCTTACTGGCTAAACAAATAGGCGCCAAAAGAGTGGTGGCCAAGGTCAGCCGGCCCAGCTATACCACGCTGGTGGAAAGGCTGGGGGTGGATGCCGCCATCAGCCCGCGCTTGAACATGGTCAGCGAGATCCTGCGCTTCATCCGGGGCGGCCGTCTCCTCTCCCTGTTCCTTCTCCTGAACGGTCAAGCCGAAGTTTTCGAATTGATCGTCCAGCCCGGCACCAAAATCGTCGGCAAGGCCTTGAAAAATTCGGGAATGCCCAAGGGAGTCATCATCGGGGCTATCGTGCGCGGTGAAGAGGCCATCATTCCCGAAGGCAACGACGTGATCATGGAAAACGACCGCCTGGTGGTATTCGCTCTCGGGCATATCATGCACAATATAGAATCCTTATTCAATTTGGGAGGATCCCCGCTTGAACAGAAACCTTATTATTAGAACCCTGGGATTGGTGCTGATATGTGAAGCGGGAGCCATGCTTCCTTCCTTCTTCCTTGCCCTGTATTACAGGGAGCCTGACCTGCTTCCTTTTCTTTACAGCATTCTTTTACTGGCGGCGCCGGGCTTTTTGCTCGCGCTGGTCCGCGTCAAGAACAAGGATGTCGGCTACCGCGAGGGATTTGCCATCGCCACCATGACCTGGCTGGTCACCGCCGCCTGCGGCAGTATTCCCTTTCTCCTGTCCGGCAGTCTGACTACCTTTTGCGACGCTTTTTTTGAATCCATGTCCGGCTTTACCACCACCGGCGCCTCGGTTATACCCGACGTGGAAATTCTGCCGCACGGCATCCTGTTCTGGCGCAGCTTCACCCATTTCCTGGGCGGCATGGGCACTATCGTGCTTATCCTGGCGCTCATCCCGTCCTTAAAGGTGGCCGCGACGCAGCTCTACAAGGCCGAGGTGCCCGGCCCCACCAAGAGCAAGGTGTTGCCCCGTATCCTTCAGACCACCAGACAACTCTGGAAAGTCTACATGTTGCTCACAGCAGCGGAGGTAATCCTTCTCCTCCTGGCCGGGATGCCGCTGTTCGAATCTTTCATCCACACCTTCGGCTCTGTGGGCACAGGCGGCTTTTCCTGCAAAAACGCCAGCATAGGCGCTTATAACAGTTTGGCAATAGAATGTATAGTAATGTTTTTTATGATTATTTGCGGCATGAACTTCGCCCTGCATATCGGCATAATGCGCGGCAATTTCAAAGCTTACCTTAATGACCCTGAGACCAGGCTCTACCTGGGCATCATTGCCATCAGCGTCTCGCTCATCGCTCTAAACCAGGTTTATGCTCTGAATAACACGGTGGAAGAAGCGATTCGCTCATCTTTCTTCACTGTTTCCTCCATCATTACCACCACCGGCTATGCCACGGCGGATTTCGATCGCTGGCCGGAATTCAGTAAAATCATCCTGTTGCTGCTGATGTTCGTCGGCGGCTGCGCCGGCTCCACCGCCGGGGCCATAAAAAACGTGCGTTTTCTTATACTTTTCAAAAGCGCCGCCCGGCAGATCCTGAAATTCCTGCACCCTCATGCCGTCGTTCCGGTCCGTCTGGGGCGGGAAGTGGTTCCCGACGAAGTCGTCGAGAACGTGCAGACCTTCTTCTTCCTTTACATGCTCATTTTCGGCGCGTCCACCTTATATATCTCCTCGCTAGGTCTCGATCTGGTCAGCGCCGCGTCCTCCGTCGCGGCCACTCTGGGCAATATCGGACCTGGTCTGGCGCTGGTGGGTCCCATGACCAACTTTGCATCCCTGCCGGATTCCGGCAAGCTATTGCTGTCATTCTGCATGTTGATCGGCCGGCTGGAGATCTACACCGTCCTGGTCGTTTTCAGCGCCCGGTTTTGGCGGTAGCGTTACATGGTCTACATGGTATAGTACAGTATTTCGTTCATTTTGGCAGTTCTAAAATTTTCTTCTACAGCTATGATTAAGATATGATTAAAAATTGAAAATATAAAATAAAGAAGCTATACTGTAAAAAACGAGGTGGTTTTTTATGAATTTAATAAGAGAGTCAGACCTTCCCGGCATCGGCCGAAAGTTCCAGATCAATACCATAAGCGGAGATAAGCTTGTAATCGTAGTGCATGATGACGGCAGGCGCGAGATGCACCATTTTGATGACGACGACCCTGATGACAGCATATCCATGGTCATGCTTAACGATGCCGAGGCACGTTGTGTCGGAGGTATTCTCGGCGGAATGTCTTATATGCCGAAGGCATTGGAATCGGTTGACATGGCTTTTGATGAAATGGTTATTGAATGGTACAAGCTTGAACCGGGAATAAAATCGATTGGCTTGACAATCGGCGATTTGGGAATTCGCAAAAGGACGGGCGCCTCAATCATTGCCATTGTGAATCGGGACCATAGTAAAATAATTAATCCGGGTCCCGAACAAACAATTAAGGAAGGGGCAACCATCGTAATCCTTGGGGAGAGAGAGAAAGTAAAAGCCTGTAAACGTTTGCTCCAGCTTGGGAGCATATAACGGATGGAGCAACACATTCTCTTTGAAGTCGGGCTTGCCCTGAGCATTATTGCAGCGGTCGGCTTATTGTCCTCCCACTTGCGGTTTTCAATTGTTCCTTTCTTAATAATTGCTGGAATGCTTGTAGGTCCTCATGCTCCGCATATAGGTGTTCTTGATTTTCGTTTTATAGAAAGTGCCTCGTTAATTGATTTCATGGGACGCTTGGGTATTCTCTTTCTGCTGTTTTACCTCGGGCTGGAGTTCTCCGTCGGCCGTTTAATGAAGGCCGGGCGTTCAATTATCATGGGCGGGACCATTTACATGGCCATCAATCTAACTCTGGGATTGCTTTTCCCCTATTTGCTGGGGTGGCCTTTGCGGGAAATCATGGTGGCGGCAGGAATTACTACAATTTCATC
Source organism: Pelotomaculum sp. PtaB.Bin117 (assembly GCF_002067195.1). Lineage (NCBI taxonomy): Bacteria > Bacillati > Bacillota > Clostridia > Eubacteriales > Desulfotomaculaceae > Pelotomaculum > Pelotomaculum sp. PtaB.Bin117. Next base: position 11,711 of record NZ_MVQM01000039.1, read on the forward strand.
CAGTGCTATTGTTGCCAAGATGATCGTTGACTTAAAACGGTCGGTTAGGTCGGAAACCGAGATGATTCTTGGACTGATGATGTTTCAGGATGTCTTTGTGGCTGTCTATCTTTCAGTTGTATCGGGACTTGTGTTAAGCGGTACGGCTTCTCCCTTAATTGTCTTGCAGTCAGCCGGCCTGGCGCTTGGTTTTATGCTTGTTTTTCTCTTCCTGGGGCGCAAGCTTCTCTCACAGCTGAACAGGATGCTGAATATTCCCTCTGATGAAGTATTTTTACTTGTATTGTTCGCCATAATTACTCTGGTAGCCGGATTCTCGGAAACCATCCATGTCGCGGAAGCGATCGGTGCTTTGTTAGTCGGTCTGGTGCTGGCAGAGACTGAACATTTAGAACGGATTGAACACATTCTTGTACCTTTCAGAGACTTGTTTGGAGCATTATTTTTCTTCAGTTTCGGCCTGAGTATAGATCCCCTTTCTATCAGTGGAGCAGTATGGCCCGCCCTTGCGGCGGTGGGGATAACATTAATCGGCAACTTTGTGTCCGGGATGCTCGCAGGCCGCATGGCCGGGTATTCGCACCGGGCTTCTACTTATGTCGGATTGACCATAACACCTCGCGGCGAGTTCTCCATTGTTTTAGCCAAATTAGCGTTGGCCGGGGGATTATTGCCCATTCTTCAGCCTTTCGCAGCCCTTTATGTGCTTGTCTTAGCGATTTTAGGCCCGCTGCTTACCAAGGAATCCAAGTGGATTTACATCAAACTGAGCCGTATATTCGGGTGGCCGGAACTAAAAGAAAAGCGAAAGCAAAAAGTTTTAAAACAAGCCTGATCTTTAAACCATCATCTTTACCGGTAAAATATCGGGAGGTTATTCGGGAACCAGAAACAGGCAGCGACGCGGGGATGTACAAGCACTTAGCATCCGCAAGCGTATGTCTTTTTCTTAACGGCAATATCAAATAACACTTTGACAAGATAGAAAAACAGCAACACGTTCAGTAGGGAGGCAATTATAAGAACAGGATTAAAAGATACGAAATTTATCCCTTTGCTCGTCTCAAAAAGAACCAGATGCGTATTGATGTAAACAGTGGAGCTGAATCCGGCGGACAACAGCAGCAGCCTTTTATCCTTGAGGTAAATAAAAGCTAAAATTGACAGGGCGACAGCGGGAAACAAGTATCTTTCATGCATCCTGGTGGAAAACACGAACACACCCGCGATAAGGAGAAGCGCCGCCGCAAAAGCAAACGCCCTGCTGTTTCCTTTAATATAAATGAACCATGAAAAAGCCGTAATGATGACAATAAAAATCATCCCCCAGTTATGATAGCTTAACAGAAACATGGTTGTCGCGTCTTTTGCATAGTTTTTCCCAATCAAACTGAAGAAGTTGAACGCGTTAACGGAGGCATAGGGATACTCTCCCATAGTGTTTGAGAAGAGCTTGAAAATCCACAGCGCGTCTTTGGACAAGGCAAACGGCAGGATAATCATTGCAGCAGTACCCAAGGCGAAAGCTGCCGCCGTCAGGAAGCTTTTAAAGCTTTTTCCCCTGACCAGTTCAAAGAAAAGCACGGGCAGAAAAATAATTCCCTGCGGCTTCATCAACACGGCGGCCGTGAATAAGGCGGAAGCAAGGCCGATCTTTTTTTCCGACAGCATATACAAAGAAGATACGACAATAAAGGTGAAGAATGAATCCACCTGTCCCCAAAAGGTAGAATTGATCATAACAGCCGGGTTGAAAGCATAAAAGGCGGATAACAGGATGCTGATTTCCCGGGACAGATATTTGCCGGCCAGCCTGTATATAAGATATGCCGTGGCGATATCAGCCACTATTGACGGCAGCCTTAACAATAATGTATAGTACGGACTCATTGCCTGGACTCCGGCAGCCTTGCCGGCTAAAAACAAAATATACATGTACAAGGGCGGGTAGTCGCTCGACCGGGAGCTTGCATAAACTTGAAAAAGATTATGCGCCGCGGCGGTGGCCCAGTTTTTGAAAAGACTCATGTCAAAAGGATGCCCGTCTGTCAATGTGGCGGCGGAAATTCGCAAAAGCAGCCCCGCGCCGAGCATGGTGAATATTAATATTCTCTCATGGCCGGGGTGGATTTTCAGCTTTTTGCGTACGAGAAAATAATATGCCGCGATGAAAACAGCCAAAAATACTGCTGCATATGCGATTAGTTGAGGAGAATACTTGATCCCCGCGCCGGTAATCCCTCCCCGCATCCGTCCATTGGGAGGCGCCGTACGCTGGGTTGAGTCAATATTCGGCTGCCCTTCAGGCAATTGATTGGCCATCCCGGGCGGCCGGTTTCTTTCCCCCGGGAGGGCGTTGCCGGTTTCGGCGCCGCTTCTTTCCCCCGGGAGAAAATTACGGGTTTCCATTCCGCCTTGGCGTGAGGCGGCGTTACCGCTGTAGCTTCTTAACGAATAAAAGCATAATAATCCTGATGATATAAGTATTAACAGCAAGCTTATTTTCAATATATGCTTCTTCAAAAACATCATTTGGCTGCTCAGGATACTTCACCCCTGGTTTTTTGGCTCTCCGCGAATACCCAGAGCCGGTTTCCCATAAAGTTCACAATGACGCCGGCCGCTGTGGCCGTTAACTTGCAGAGCCAAAGGTTGAGATGGTTTACATCGTGCAATACGGCTAACAGGCTGGACGACACCAGCAAGGAAATCCCGTTCACAACGATAAAACTCGCGGCTTCCTGGAGGTTGGCTTTTCTCGCCACCCGGAACGTCCACTTTCGATTGAGAAGGTAACTATTCACGACACCAGCCGAATAGGAAAGCACCTGGGCGAGCAAATACGGCACCCCGCAGAGATTCAAAAGGAAAAAGGCGGCAAAGTCCACCGCCGTATTGGCCACCCCGACGGTACAAAAGCGCAGGAACTGAATAGTCCTGTATTTATCAGAGAGCACTGTAAATCACCTCGATTTCATGCTCGGCATCCTCAACCTCCCGTTTGTTCCGGAGAATATACAGCGGCCGGTTTCTCGTCTCGTCGTAAATCCTGCCGACATACTCTCCGAGGATGCCCAAAACGATCAATATCACGCCGTCCGTCAGCAGCAGGCAGGCGATAAGGGACGGCCATCCGGCAGCCGCGCCGGTGTTGAATAATCTTTGAGCCAAAGAGACAACCAGGTAGATAAAACTGGCGAACGAAATCATGAAACCGAGATATGCGGCCAGCTTCAACGGTTTGTGGGAGAAAGACGCAATCCCGTCCATCGAAAAGCGCAGCATTTTCTTCAGCGGGTATTTCGTTTCCCCCGCAAACCGTTCTTCCCGGACATACTCAACGGCTGTTGAACGGAAGCCTACCCAACTGACCAGGCCGCGGACGAAGCGGTTTTTCTCCCGGACGCCGCGCATGGCGTCGCACACTTTCCGGTCGATCAGGCGGAAGTCGCCGGTATCCAGCGGAATATTTACTTCCGTCAGCGCGCGCAGAGTGCGATAGAACAAAGCGGCGGTCCATTTTTTGAACAGCGTCTCCCCTTTCCGTTTAGAACGCTGCGCATAGACGACTTCATAGCCCTCTTTCCACTTATCGATCATGAGCGGGATCAGCTCGGGCGGATCCTGCAAATCGGCGTCGATAATCACCACGGCATCCCCGCGGGCATAATCCATGCCCGCGGTAATAGCTATCTGATGGCCGAAATTACGCGAGAAATCAAGCAGCCGCACACATTTGTCCGACCCGGCAAAGCTCTCGATCAGTTCCGCCGTCCGGTCCCGGCTTCCATCGTTGACAAACAGCAATTCATACGGTTCACCGGTGGCTTCCATCACCCGCGTCAGCCGGCGATAGGTTTCCTCAACAACAGCCTCTTCGTTATAGACCGGAATGATAATGGTATATCGAACGTTTCTTTTCATCACATCTCATCCTTTAGATATTGATTTCGTATAATGTCTCACTGTTCCCCATGCCCATGGGACGGCCGCCTTGCGGGCTATCTTGGGCGGAGTTCGATTGCCATTCTTCTTTAGGAACCTCCGTGCCGTTGGCGCGGATCCAATCCATCACTTCGCTGCCGCCGCCTCTGCCGCCTGAGCCGGATGAAGGGATCAGGAAAAATTTCACCTTTTTATCCGCCACCATTTGTGCCAGCTTCTCGGCTGTGAGAATGGGGTCCGAACCGCTGAACCCGCCCATGGCGACAACAGCTTGGCCGGTCTCGATAATATAAGATTCAGCCGTGGATGCCTCAGGAGTCATAAAGAGGTACGCTTCCCCCGTATTATTCCTGGTGACATACTCAAGCAGCTTGGTATTGATACTGCTTGAGTTCATGCCGCCGCCCATGCCCTGCCTTTGGCCGAAACCCTGCCGGCTTGGTCCGGCCTGCGGCAGCATGCTGTTGTCTCCATAAAGAAGCGGAGTGGCCGACCAGTATAACGGCGCCGCCAGCAACACCAGCATCCCTGCTATCGCGGCAATCGACACCAGCTTTTCTTTCTTGGCGGCCAGCAGCAATAACAGCGCCAGCCCGGTTCCCGCGACTCCCATGCCGATTAACCAGCCCGCGCCGATTTGCTCTTGGTAGGGCTGCAGGATATATAGCTCAAAAGCCGTGGTAGCCAGCAACCCTGCCGGCAGCAGCCACCTTTTCCAGCCTTCTTTATTGCGGTACTGGTTCCATAGCTCTGCCCAGCCTGTTCCCGCCAGCGCCGCGACCGGCGGGGCGAGCATAATCAGGTAATATTGATGGAAGAAGCCCGCTACGCTGAAAAACACCATTGTCGGAAGCAGCCAGGTCAGCCAGAACAAGGCTTCCTTCTGTTTGGCAGTCAGCTTTCTCAGGCGCGTGCCGGCCAGCAGTCCCACGCAGGCGAACGCTACAAAGGGCAGCAGCCAACTGGCTTGCCCGGACAGTTCGGATTGGAGCAAACGCAGCGGCCCGGCCCGGCCGGTTCCGAACATACCGCCTCCGCCTCCGCCACCCTGCCCTGGCGGTCCACCCCCGCCTGGTGCCGGGCTTAGTCCTTCATTAACCCCAGGGTAGCCCCCCGGGCTATTGTTTCCGTCAGGCTGCATCTGCTGCTGGTCGGGCATGTTGCTGCCAGCCTGCTGTACTTGCTGCCCGCCGGGCATATTGTCGCCATCCTGCCGCGTTTGCTGCCGGTCCGGCGTTACGTCCTCTTCCTGCCTTGTCTGCCGCTGGTCCGGCGGCGCGCCGCCGGATCCCATGCCTCCCCTGCCCATTCCCTTCAAGCGGGCTATCCCGTTATAGCCGAAGGCAAGCTCCAATACAGAGTTTGTTTGGCTGCCGCCGATGTACGGCCGGTTTTTCTCTGGGATCATATCAACAACCACCGCATAGGACAGGGTTACCACAGACATGACAACCGTCGCCGCCGCAAGCACAGCCAGTTTCTTTTTCCACCCGGTTTTGAAAGCCAGCAGGTAAAACACGTAAAAAGCCGGAACAACCATGTAAGCTTGCAGCATTTTCATATTGAAGCCCACGCCGATCATGGCGAAAGCGCCCAAGAGCCAAGCCAACTTTTGATTGTTGACCGCCCGGAACAACATCCAAGTGGCCAGAAGGAGGGTAAATACCAACAAGCTGTCAATATTATTTGTTCGACTCACCGCGACGGCAATCGGAGTACACGCCATTACCAGACTGGCCAGCCGGGCAGCCGTTTTGCCGTACGTCGGCTTGACCAGAATATACATCAGCAATACGGAACCAACGCCGGCCAAAGCCTGCGGAAGAATCACGCTCCATCCGTGCACCCCGAAAATATAGGCGAACAACGTCTGAACCCAAAACGTGACCGGCGGTTTATCCACCGTGACGTAACCGCCCGGATCAAGAGAAGCGTAGAAAAAATTGTGCCAGCTCTGCAGCATGCTGGTTACCGCCGCAGTATAATAAGCGTTGGCGTACTGCTCATTCCAGATTTTATAAATATTCAAGAAAGCGGCCAGTAAAGCAATGCCGATCAGGATAAAATCCAAACGTTGAAGTTTCCCCGGTTTTATTTTGATCTCCCCCTCTTGCGAGCAACCCCGCATGATGTCCCGGCTTTTTACATTACAATAATACCCCTTTTCCCTGAATTATCCCTTAACGGCAACTGAACATTGATTGAGTACCGGCTGAATATACCCTGAATAGGGAGGGGGTCAGGCTACTAACTTATTAACTTATTGACGAATTCGTCAATAAGTTAATAAGTTAGTAGCCTGACCCCCTCTACTCTCTACTGTCGGCAACTCAATTCTAAATACGGCGCCAGAAGCGGAATTTTCGGCAGAGATCATTCCGTTGTGCTTTTCAATCACATTTTTGCTGATAGCCAATCCGAGCCCGTAATTTCCTTTTTTACCCTTATAAAACCTCTCAAATATATATGGAAGTTCATTCTCTTCAAAACCGGAACCGTCATCAGAAATTTTAATTTCTACTCTGTTATTTTCAATAATATTTAACAAGATCTCAATAGTACTATTTGCATATCGTATGCAGTTACTGATTATATTTGTAATCGCACGAGAAATCTTTTCTTCATCCGCATAAATTTCAATATTTTTATCGAGTTCATTTGAAGTAATTTTTTTGTTGCTATTAACGGCAATTCCACTCATACGATCAATACAAGTATCAATTAATTTATTAAAATTCAAATTGTCAAAGTGATAATTTTCCTCTATTGCATCAAGGCGTGATAAATATAGCAGATCTTCCACCAGATTGGTCATACGCCTGGTTTCACCGATTATTATATCGGCAGCGGCATCACTATCAACAACGTCATATTTGATGCCTTCGGCGTAACTCTGAATAGACATAAGCGGTGTTCTGAATTCATGGGATACATTTTGCAGAAAAGTTTTCTGTGCTTGATCATAAGTTTCAAGCTTTTCAGTCATAATATTAATATTATTGACAAAATCGTGCAATTCATCATCTGCCTGCAAATAGATTTTAGCGCCGAAATTCCTTTCCGCTATAGCTCTGATATGTTGATTGAGAGAAATAAAAACGGCAGATATTTTTTTTGACATCTGAGAAGAAAAGAGCGAAATAACCAAAGCCGAGAAAATCAGGATAACAAGCAGGATAATATTTATTCCCTTTTGCAACTGATTAACCTCTTGAAGACTGGAGTATATGATAATCCACCCTAATCCGAAAGAGTTCTTTTGAGATACCGGCTTGATAATTGCTATATATTCAGCACCGGATAAATGAAAGTTCAAGTATGATTCATCGTTAAAACTTTTTAACTTCATCTGGTCATTTATCTGGCTCAAGAGTTCAGCAGGAGGCTTGAAGGATTCTTCCGGGAAAGGTGTTATTCTATTTTTATCTTTATCCAGTAAAATATAATCCGCATTCAAGACAGACAGAGGCTCTCTTAATGAACGGTCCAACATAAAATAAAATCTGACAAGGTCATTATTGGGCGCATCAGGAAAAGGAGGCGGCGGATTAGGCTCTCTCTCAGGGCCCGGAAGTCCCGGAAAAAAGTCCGGTCCTTGCAGCAACGCAGTATCTTCAGTATGTGAGGCGATTCTATCCAACTGGCCAATAATCTCTTTTTCGATGTACTTTCGGACAGCAATATTAAATATTATTGTTGTCAGGGTGATCAGCATGATGATTAAAACAAGGTTAAATTTAATAAGTCGCCATTTAATGGTGTTCCTCTTCATTTACCCTCTACCGATTGGCTTATCCTGTATTTTAAAACCAAATCCCCACACTGTATCAATTTTTAGAATCGAACCAGCGTTAGAAAGCTTTTTTCGGATTCTTTTGATCATATCATCTGTCGCACGGGTCTCCACCACGTTTTCAAATCCCCACACTTTGTCAAGAAGTTCATTGCGGCTAACAGCTCTGTTTCTATTGATAGACAGATAATAGAGCAATGATAATTCCATTCCTGTAAGTCCGATGTTTTTATTATTAATCTCAGCCGTTTTGGTATCAGGATTTATTGAAATATCTAAAATCTTAACAATGTGATTACTTCCTACGTTGCTTTTATCAAATTCAATTCTCCGAAAAACACTTTTTACTCTGGCAATAAGTTCCATAGGACTAAGCGGTTTTGTAAGATAATCATCGCTTCCCAGGGTAAGCCCGGCTACCTTGTCGGATTCGGTATCTTTGGCAGACACAATAATAATCGGCACATTACTTTTTTGGCGGATTAGTGAACAAACAGTATATCCATCCATCTCAGGCATCATGATGTCTATTATGAGCATATCTGCCGGTCTGAAACTAAAAGCCTCAAGAATGGCGCGTCCATTATAGAAAGCTTCAACATCATACCCTTCTTTAATAAGAAATGATTTTATTATATTACAAATATTGATCTCATCATCTGCAACATATATTAATTTTTTATTCATAAATATCACTCACCCTAAATTATTTTACCATTTTATAAATGTAATTTCGCTGAAAAAACTTATTGCTTTAATTTTGCCACAGTTTGGCGGATATTTTTGCATTAAATATATATATAATGATAGGTTGGAAATTAAACGACGTAATTTGGCATATAAAGTTACAATCTTATTTTCTTGCCACAAGTTTGCCACATTACAGATATGTTGAGAAAAGCAACACCTGCCGATAATTATAATAGACGATAGCAGTATGCAAATTGAAAACTCGTCAAACCAATTTAATTATTATATTTATTCGCAAGTTTGCGAATCATCATTATATATATATATTACTTTATTAAACCTAATAAATTAACTTGACAAGGAGGGTAGCGGAAATTTATAAACCATAATTTTAAGGAGGTAAAGGTAAATGAATGCAATTCAAAGTGTCAGCGCCGCTAATTTTATGATGAACACGAAAGGCATTAATAACAAGAATGGACAAGACCCTTTTTTAACCGATGCGGCTAGTGTTTTAGGGCTTTCATACGACGAACTCTTGTCAGAATTGGAATCGGGTAAGGACTTAGACACCATCGTTACAGACCAAGGTTTGAGCGTGGATGAATTTCGTGAAAAGATGGATGAGCTGAACCCCAATAAAGGTCAAGCTGACAGTACTCGAGATGCGGCTCCGCCACCGCCGCCCGGCAAAGGAACCGATCAATTTTTGACTGACGCGGCAAGCGTTTTAAACCTCTCATCCGAGGAGCTAACAGACCTGCTGGAATCAGGCAAGGACTTACAAACAATAATTGAGGAACAAGGTTTGACCATGGAAGATTTTCAAAAACAGATGTACGAACTTTTCAACAGCCATCAAGCCGCTAACGTCGATCAGGTTGGCAACATAGTTAATGAAACAGTCTAATTAAAACTAAACAAGAAAACACCACGCTGGAAGGCAAGCGGGGGCGGTTCTTGCCGCCGCCATGAACAGGCAGAAACAAGAGCTGTCCCCCCATTGCCTCTTCGCCCCTTGAGAACCGTTTTTATTTCTGAACCAGCTCCTCCCGAACCGTCCCATTTGCCTCATTTGCCTGGGCGGGAAGCCGGATATGAAATATGCACCCTTCTCCCTCTTGGCTTTCAACGTTAATTGTTCCTCCGTGAGCATTAACAATGGACTTGGTAATTGCCAGGCCTAAACCGGCGCCGCCATATTTGCGCGTCCGGGAGGAATCGCTGCGGTAAAAACGATCAAACACGTGCGGGAGATGGTCTGCACTGATCCCCGGCCCGTTGTCTTGAAAGGATAACTGCACTCCATTGTTCTTTCCGCATAATGAAATGCGGATATGGCCTTTTTCGGGGTCCGTGTGCTGCACCGCGTTATGAAACAGATTCAAAACAACCTGCTTCATTTTGTCCATGTCAAATTTGCATTTCATGTTCGGCTCGACCGACAAGTCAAGCTTCCTGCCGTCGGCCAGGATGCGCAGCTGCGGCTCCATCTCCTGGATAACATTATCCAAAAAGCCTTCCTTTAGCTCAATGCGCGGTTCGCGGTCAAGCTTACTCAGGAGAAGCAAATCATGCACCAATTTTGTGAGGCGGCCCGATTCGCTATGCATGCTTTTTAATGATTTATGCAGCTGCTCAGGCTGATTGGCCGCGCCGCGGAGCAATACCTCCAGAAACCCGTGAATAGATGTTAACGGCGTGCGCAGTTCGTGAGAGGCGTCCGCTATAAAGCGGCGCATCTGTTCTTTAGTTTCTCTTTCCGCTTCAAAAGACGCTTCCAGCCGCTCCAACATGCCGTTAAAGGATTCCGCCAAACGATCAATTTCCACCTGTCCCTGCCGGGTTGGAAAACGCCTGTCTAAATTCCCGGCGTCAATTTGTTCCGCGGTATCCACCATGTTGAATAAAGGGACCAATGTTTTTTTAATTATCGGTAAAAAGCCGAGCAGCCCAAACAGCATGGCGGCAAGGGAGAGGAGCAAGAAAGTGAAGAGCTGGCGCACAAGCAACTCCTTGAGCGGGTTGGTCAAAGTACTTGCCTGAATGACGCCAAGCACCTGCCCGCGCTCAAAAACCGGCTGAAGCACCACTAATTGTTCCGCTCCCCCGGCATCATTAATTACCCTGTAGTTCGTAACCGGTTTTTTCTTCAACGCGTCCATATACTCCTGGGATGCCAATTTGGGCGGACTCGCGCCGTCAGGCCCGCTGAACAACACGGAATAGTTGCCCTGCGGATCAACAAAGGCTACATTTGCGTCAGGAATAAAAAAACGCGGCGGGCGCGCAGCACCATACTCCTCGCTCATGCTGAAATGCTGCCAGGCTTCAGGGGCGAGCGCCATTAGCTGGCTCTGCATCTGGCTCTGCATGATGGAGGCCTTATTTCGGTAAATAACTTCCCGCATAAAAACATATTGAAACAGGCCTATAAGCATAAGCAAAACCGCGAGGATCAGCAAAGAACGGGACAACAATTGGACCCGGAGCGAGTTGGGAGCGAAAAAGGCTTTGAGCTGCGTCCTTATCTTACGGTTCATGGCAGATCAACACGGTAGCCTGAACCGCGCAAGGTTCGTATTAACTGATGGTCTTTGTCGTTTAATTTGTCCCGCAAAGAACGGATATACACCTCGACAATATTTTCCTCGCCGCCAAAATCATAGCCCCATACTTTTTCTAAAATCATCGTTTTGCTTATAACCAACCCATGATTAAGAACCAAAAATTTAAGAAGCTTATACTCGGTGGGAGACAATTCCATAACCCTGTCTTCGAGCCTGATCTCTTTGCGGCGGTCATCGATATGAAACGGCCCGATCACTACTTCCCCGAATAAATTTGGAAATTGATTACGGATTCTGGCATAAATCCTGGCAAGCAGTTCCTCAAAGCTAAACGGCTTGATCATGTAGTCATCGGCTCCAAGCGTCAGACCCTTCACCCGGTCATCCACTTCATCCTTGGCCGTCAGCATGATCACAGCCACATTCTCCGTTTTTTTCAGCATCCGGCATACTTCGAAGCCGTCCATTCCAGGCATCATGACATCAAGAATAACAACGTGCGGCTGGAATTGCTTCATCATGGTAATGGCTGTCATCCCATCCTGGACGGTTTGCACCTCGAACCCCTCGTTTTGCAGGCCGAGTTCCAAGAATTGCAGGATATTCGGCTCATCGTCCACTACTAATATCTTAATTCCTTTTAATTGTTGCATCGCCTATCACCACCTTCACATCCGGGACACTCCACCGGGGACATTCCATCCGGGACATTCCATCGGGGACATTCCTCCGATAGGAGGTGTGTCCCCATTCCTTTGTCACTATATTCATATTATCCGGGTTATAACTGAAACCATACTGAAGAAAAACTGAAAACTTGTTGAATATCTGCAGTATAAAGCTTGCTCATCAAAACTTGTGCAAAAAAGGCTCAAGGGTTATCGCCCCGATAGCCCTTGATTTATTTGAAAGCTCTATTGCCGGAGCTTGTCAGTTTCTCTCGGCACCTTAATAATCTGTCCTATATTTAATATACTATTTACTTTCATTTTATTAAACCGGGCCAGTTCAGAGGCGTAACTTTCCGAACCATAATAATAAGTTGCGATTGTTTCAAAACAATCACCTTTCTGGATTTCATAATAAATAATTTCATCAGCAGGCGGAGTTTGACCTGCCGGTTGTTGATCTACTGATTGTTGATCTATTGATTGTTGATCTATTGATTGTTGTTCTACCGATTGTTGTTCTATCGGTTCGCCGACTTGTTCCTTGAATGAAACATACTCCTCACCCTCATTATTTTGCACATTTTGCGTTGGCGGTACGGACATCTCAAGTTTGTAGATCCTAACACCCATTACGAATATCAATAAAACCGTGATCATCAAACCCAGCATTAAATGCTTCTTTTTTATGAAACTAGTATCCTTTGAATAAATTATCTCTATATCCTTAATGCTTTTACCTATGATTTCACTATCGTCGATTCTTTTCAAGCTACGTTTCCCCCTTGCATCTTCCATCAAACAGCCTTAGCCAATTCTTCAATTTTTCCGGAAGTGACAGCCAGTTCCTGCATGGCGGCGGACATTTCCTCATCTGTTCTCACAATCAATTAGTGCCCAGTCCCTTCACAACCTCGTGATCAAGGATTCTTTTTCGCTCTTTCCAGTCCGGCATATGCACCGTCAAGAATTCATAGAAAGCTTGATCATGCTTGGGATAAAGAAAGTGGGCCAGTTCATGCAAAACGACATAATCAACACAGGGCGGCGGGGCCTTGTATAAATAATAATTCAGATTGATTTTGCCGTACCTTCTGGAGCAGCTGCCCCAAATAGTCTTCATTCTTCTGACCGAAAGTGCAGGCTTGTTAACACCATGTTTGGCGACAATGGGATAAAACCTGTCAATAACCGCTAAAAAATAAGTTTTGCTCTGTTTTCGCCACCAGCGCCCGAATTGATTTTGCAAAGCTTGCTTGTCCCCGGCTGCGGGAGAAAGAATATAAACATAATCTTCCTTTTGTTCAATTTTGTAGCTATTCGCTTCATTGACCATGATTCTGACTTGCCTGCCCAAAACGCGGGTGGTTGCTCCGCTGCGTATTTCTGTTTCAATATCATCGGCTTCAGTGTCTCTGAAATAATTCAATGACTTTTCAATCCACGCCGTTTTGCTTCTGAGAAAATCATTGATATACTTATCCGGTACTCCATGTGGCGCCGACAGCTTCACAACACCATTCGGAAACACTTTCAGCCGGATTCTTTTTACGCTTTTGCGCTCAACAATTACCTCAATATCGCCCCATGGTTTAGTCAAGCATAATTTCTTGGAAGTCATAATCTAATACCTTCTCACTGCCGTTGTCATAAGTCCTTCCAGGATAAGATCAATCTTCTCGACAGGCAGTTCGATCCCGTGTTCTTCGAGAAAATCCCAGATTAGATCATCAAGCGCCTGCGTCATATCTTTCTGCACCGCTACGTTAAAGCGCCAGTCAACCTTGGCCCGGTTGGCTATCGACTTTTTCACCTCAACAGCCAGGCGCCCCATCGCTTCATCTGTTTCCGGCGAAACATCCTTTATCGCCGCGGCGATGATATTTTGAATCGAGCCGTAAAAAGCTTTCGCGTCACTGTCATTGTCTATGCAGGCCGGATAGTGGTGGCTGGTATAACCTCTTCTGAAATCATCCGCGATTTTCTCCATTTTACAGAGATAAGAATGATCATTTCGCGACGCCCGGTATTCTTCCAGGGTTTCTTTGAGCTGCTCGGAAAACTTCTTGTGCAGCAGCGGGTCGTCATAACGGCAGGTCTCCAGCTCTCTGTCCATGCGCGTGCGAATGGCGTCACCTTTGGCGGCCTTGCTGTCCAGTTTTTCAAGCTGCTCCTTCATCCCCTCGGAATCATGAATGGAAACAGGCTCAACAATAATTTGACCTGGCTCCGCCAGCACAAAGTTGTTCAGCAGGCTGCGGATGCCGTCTTCATACCTGCTGAAATCCACTTTTTCGTTGTAGCGGAGCAAAATTGCCCCGCGCAGCTTTTGAAAATGAAGCAAATCCCGCTTATATTTTTGCATCCGGCCGCAGCCAACCGCGTCATACAAAGCATAGCTGCCCGTGGCCAGGTCCAGTAAGCGGGAAAATAATGAAAGCCGCTCGTAAAAAAGCTTTCTGAGATCGCCATCCGCCAATGCGCTTTGCCAGCCCTCGGAACGGTTCCGGTCAAAGTCCTGCTCATCAAAGATAGCCCACAATTCCCGATGGGCGTTTTCCAGTTTGACCTTCTGATCACCGGCCCCTAAAATAGCATTTTCTATATCGGCCTGCTCGTATCCATCCATGCCCGATTTTTCGTCTGAATACATATCCATGGCGGTATTCAGCCTGCCGAAAATACCCCAGTAATCCACGATGAGTCCGAAATCTTTGCCTGGACACACGCGGTTGACCCGGGCAATGGCCTGCAGCAGCGAATGCTCCCGCATGGGTTTGTCCACGTAAAGCACGGCGGCCACCGGCGCGTCAAAGCCGGTCAGGAGCATGTCTTTAACGATCAGCATATCCACCTCTTCGGCACTGATGAAGCTGCTTTTGGCCCAGTCCGCATATTCCTCGTGGTTGTTGCCGAAGAGCGGCTCCACCTCTTCTTTGAAAAAGTCTTTTATTTTCTTTCTGCTTTCGCCGGTCAGCTCCTCACCCTCACTTATATTTTCGGGCGATATCACCACCGCTGTTTTCACCCCGCCAAGCTTCCTGATAGAGTAATGCAGGTCAATGGCGGCCGGACGGGACGAAGCCGCGACCATGGCCTTCAATCTCTTCGGCTTGGCGTAGCTGATGAAGTGCTCGTGAATATCAAAGGCCACCATGTCGATCCGCTGCCTGGTCTGCGCCAGGGGCAAAAAGCGGCTCCACCTGCGCTTCATATCTTCCTGCCGCTCCCGGCTCAGCGGCGCGATGATGTATTTGAGATAATCGTCTATCCTTGCGCCGGACACGTCCTGGGGAATAATCCTGCCCTCGTAGACCAGGGGAACGATGACGCCGTCTTCCACCGCCCGGTCAATCGGGTAACTGTCGATAAGCGGCCCGAATTTTTTATAGGTGTTGAATTTGTCTTTCTTAAGCAGCGGCGTGCCGGTAAATCCCAGCTTGATCGCGTTGGGCAGCACGTCAATCATCATGTTGTGCAGCTGGCCGTACTGGCTGCGGTGGCTCTCGTCAACCAACAGGAATATATTGTCGTCTTTAATTTTAATTCTCCTTTTGGCCGCAGTGTCAAATTTATGCACCAGGGTGGTAATGATCGTCACACCCCTGTCATTCAGCAGGTCGATCAAGCCTTTGCCTGTTTTCGCCCGGACCGGGTTAAGCTGGGTTTTGGCAAAATTATCTCTAAGCTGCTTGTCCAGATTGATCCGGTCATTAACCAGCACAAAACGGGGGTTTATTATCTCCGGGTCGGACAGGATTTTTTTAACCAGCATCACCATGGTCAAAGACTTGCCGCTGCCCTGCGTATGCCAGATCACCCCGTTTCCGGTATTCCTGCCGTCTTCACCTTTGATTCGCTTCATAGCCGCGAGAATGCCGAAAAACTGCTGGTAGCGGGCTATTTTCTTCACATTTTGGTCGTACAGGGTAAAATAGCGAATCAATTCCAGCAGCCTCTCCCGGGAGAGCAGGGAAACTATGGCTCTGTCCTGTTCGTTAACCAGTCCGTCGGGGCTGACATTCCGGCATTTTTCCTGCTGCCACTGGTAGTCTCTCTCCCGCCAGACGCTAAAATACTCGGAAGGTGTGCCGCAGGTGCCGTATTTGACAATATTGGGGTGCATGGCCATGACGATTTGAGAGAATTTGAACAAATGGGGAATGTAGCCGGGCTGCCAGTTGCGCACGTTTTGCGCGACGCCCCGCTCCACGTCCACACCGGATTTCTTGCACTCGATCACCACCAGGGGAATGCCGTTGACGAGCAGCACGATATCAGGCCGCGCATATTTGCCGTCCGGCCGTTCCACCGAAAATTCGTCGGTCACCTGCCAGATATTGTTTTCCGGCTGCTCCCAGTCGATAAACTTCAAGTCAAAGGACTGGCGGCCGCCGTCGAACAACTCCTCCTCATAGCTGTTGCCGGAGACAAGCAGGTCGTAGATCGTCTTGCTCGCGGACATCAGGCCGGCAACAAGCGGCGCGTCGATATCCCTGATTGCTTTGCCGATCGACCGGCCGGAAAAAGGCGTCCGTTTGCCCCGGTACACAAAAGACTGCCGGTGCAGAAACTCGCGCAAAACATCGGGGAACAGCACGTTGGAAAGACGCCCCCGCAAGATTTCCGCCTGGGAACGCGGTATGTACTGATAGCCTAATCTTTCTAAAATTTTTATCGCCCGGTTCTGACTCTCCGGGCGTTCATCGAATATGGTATGGTCGGGCATTAAGAAGAAACCTCCTGCGTATTGACTCTGATAATACCTGTCAGCAATAACTGCATTAAAGTTTTTTTCTGCTTTTTCAATTCCTCCAACTGCTTTTCGTGCAGGTCAATTTCCTGGTCTGCAGTGGATAGGACTTCGGCAATGGCGGTTTGTTCCGGGAGTGGCGGGAGTAGAAAAGATATCTTTTTAATGCTGTTTTTATTAATACCATACACAGAAGTACCATTGGCTAACACTGTAAATTGTTTTTTTACGTCAAAAGTACTAAAGCAATATCGTTTAAAATCATCAGCGATCGATTCACTTACTGGACGGGCAATTATTGTGTGCAGCCCCGCTATGAACGGAATGTTATTTTTCTTTTTCACTACAATATATTTACCCATTCCTTCATAATCCTCAGATGTGTCCACAAACACAATATCTCCATTATTTAATAGGCAATCGGTATTTAAGTCACTAATCGTAGTTAATAACTTGGGGAGTTGGGAATACTCTTCTTCGACATTAATATAATTCTTGGTTGATTTATGAATATCACCATAATGCAAATAGCAAATACCTTTATCTGTTTGCAATTCATTTCTTGAAAAAGAAAGCCCGCCTTCAAATCTAAATAAATCCCCCAGCCATACCTCTTTCCATTCGCCAGCGAAACCTGGAAGGCGCTTTTTACCTGACAGCAGGTTTTGCATCAGCCATTTTTTCTGCCGCTTTTTTTCTCCTATAAGCTTTTCTTTTAATTCAATGGCTTTGTCCCAGGTTGAGAGGATTTTTACTATTCTTTGTTGCTCTTCAATATTTGACGGTATACAGACAGAGGTTTTATTAAAGTCATCCCGCCCGAGTGTCCTGTTTCTCCCCGCTCCGCCCGGCGAGGCCAATTCAAGAAGGCGCCTGCCAAACGGCGTCAAAAAAACATACCATAAATAATTTAAATCCGCATTTCCTTTCGACCGCCACATCGGGAACCGGTGCGAGGCAATCATTCCTTCTTCCCGGAGGGTTGTGATTGCGACAGCCTGCTCCCACGCAAAAACAATATTAATAATCAAGCAGTTCGCCTCAACCCAAAAAACGGACTTGTTCCCCAGGTCGCTTCCTTTAACCGGCTCTTTATAAAAAAGCCCCTTACCGTGAGAACGGATGCCTATTTCCCGGTATTCACGATCAGGAATGACTTCCACCGGTCTTCCGACTTTACTGAGCAAATTACCTAATTCAACAACTTTCCAGTCGCCCGGGTAGCTTTTGTAAGGTCCTTTGGCTACAGAGTATTCACT